>JBAZWR010000047.1:0-17100 GCA_041660325.1 Thermodesulfovibrionales bacterium
GCAATTGAAAGTATTTTTACATCAGCCGGCGATTCTATCTGTTCAAGATACATTAAGCCCTCCTCCGGAGGAGATATAAAGCTATCTCTCTGAGCGGGTCTGCCTCGGATGAAAACGGTTTCAAAGAATCTATTGCCATTGTTACCAGGTCCTCAGCCTTTTGCCGCGCCTTTTCCGTACCATAGATAGCAGGATACGTCAATTTCTTTTTCTTCAGATCGGAACCTGCCGTTTTACCGAGTTCCTCTGTAGTGCCTTCCACATCCAGAACGTCATCAACAACCTGAAAGGCAAGCCCGATATGTCCTCCATAGATTGTTAATGCCTCTAATATACTCCTTTTGCCGCCTGCAAGTATAGGCCCCATTTTAACGGATGCTTTAATTAATGCCGCGGTCTTGTGAATATGGATAAATTCCAGAGTTTCCCCGTCGGGTTTGGAATTCTCGGAAAGGATATCCTGCGCCTGTCCTCCGACCATGCCATAGCCGCCTGATGCAATAGAAACTTCCCGGATGACTTCCACAATTGAAGAATATTGCAATTTGAAATTCGCATTTTGAATTGAAGTAATCATGGAAAACGCTTCCGTCAGTAATGCATCGCCGGCAAGTATAGCCATGGCCTCACCGAAAACCTTGTGGTTAGTAGGCTTGCCCCGCCGCAGATCATCGTTATCCATAGCCGGGAGGTCGTCATGTATTAGTGAATAGGTGTGGACCAGTTCAAGAGCGGATGCTTGAGGGAGTATATCCACGGGATCGCCCCCGCATGCTTCATAAGATGCAAGCGCAAGTATCGGCCTGATCCTCTTGCCGCCTGCAAAAAGTGAGTATGTCATTGCTTCATGAAGTACGGTGGGTTGAATTGATTTATTAAAGTAATTCTTTAAATATGAATCAATAAGTTCCCGTTTTTCCTGAAGATATGGCTTTATATCCATCAAATTATAATTTCGTTGTGAAATTTATATAATATCCAGCTAACAGCAATAGCAACTTCTTTGTGCCCTCTGCTAATCTCAGTCCGGGTTTTAATAAATCCGTTTTTTATTCCCACTCAATCGTACTGGGCGGTTTGGAGCTTATATCGTAGACTACCCTGTTTACGCCTTTTACTTCGTTTATTATCCTGTTTGATATGGTCCCCAGTACATCATAGGGAATACGCGACCAGTCTGCGGTCATTCCATCGAGGCTGTTGACGGCCCTTACGGCGATGACGTTTTCATAGGTCCTTTCATCGCCCATAACTCCGACGCTTTTTACCGGCAGCAATACCGCAAAAGACTGCCAGAGCTTTGTATAAAGACCTGCCTTTCTTATCTCTTCCCAGACGATCGTATCGGCTTTGCGTAAAATATCGCATCTGTCTTTGCTTACCTCGCCGATTATCCTGATTGCAAGGCCGGGCCCGGGAAAAGGCTGGCGGTTGATTATCTCTTCAGGTATATCGAGGTCTCTGCCAAGGACCCGGACTTCGTCCTTGAATAGTTCCCGCAGAGGCTCTATGAGTTTCAGTTTCATCCTCTTTAAAAGTCCGCCGACATTATGATGGCTTTTGATAGTCGCCGACGGGCCTTTGAAAGAGACGCTCTCGATCACGTCCGGATATAATGTGCCCTGGGCAAGAAACTCGACTCCTTTGATCTTCCGCGCTTTTTCCTGAAACACCCTTATGAATTCGTTGCCTATTATCTTTCTCTTTTTCTCCGGGTCTGTCACGCCTTTCAGTTTTTTCAGGAACCTTTCAGAGGCATCGACACAATCTATGTTCATATGAAAATGTTCCCGGAGGGTCTGTTCGACCTTCTTTGCCTCCCCTTCTCTGAGCACTCCGTTATCGACAAAAATGCATGTAAGCTGCTTTCCAATAGCCCGGTGCACAAGGACCGCTGCAACCGTTGAATCAACTCCGCCGCTGATGCCGCAGACCACCTTCTTTTTCCCTACTTTCTCCCTTATCTCTTCAGTAGTAGTTTCGATAAAAGACTTCATCGTCCACAGCGGCCGGCATCCGCATATCTCGAAGAGAAAATTCCTGATAATCTTCGTACCGAGCGGTGTATGGGCCACTTCCGGATGAAATTGCAAGGCATAAAATCTTTTTTCTTTATGCGCCATTACGGCAACCGGCGAATTATCCGTATGCGCCACCGGAACAAAATCAACAGGGAATTTCTCTATCCTGTCGCCGTGGCTCATCCAGACAACGGTTTTTTTCGGTATGTCCCTGAAAATCTCCAGCTTCTTATCAATAATGAGTTCGGCCCTGCCGTACTCTCTTTTATGCGCCTTTGCAACCTTACCTCCAAGCATATGGGCCATAAGCTGCATACCATAACAGATGCCGAGAACAGGCAAGCCGAGCTCGAATATTTTCATGTCCGGTATCGGCGCCGATGGATCGTACACACTTGACGGACCGCCGGAAAGGATAATTCCTTTTGGTTTGAAATCTATTATATTCTGCAGCGGAACGTTATATGGGAATATCTCTGAATACACCCTGCTTTCCCTGATGCGACGCGCAATAAGCTGAGTATATTGTGACCCGAAATCGAGGACTAAAATCTTTTCGTTATGCATTTACTACCACTCAGGCCGGTAGTTCGGGGCCTCTTTGGTTATGATGACGTCATGTACATGGCTTTCTCTCAGGCCGGCGCTGGTAATCCTTACAAACCGGGCTTTCTTTCTCAGTTCAACAAGATCTCCGCAGCCGCAGTAGCCCATGCCTGAACGCAATCCGCCGATAAGCTGGAGGATACTTTGCGATACGGGTCCTTTATAAGGGACCCTTCCCTCGACGCCCTCCGGTACAAGCTTAGCTGTTTTCACGCCTGCCTGAAAATACCTGTCTTTTGTACCGTGTTCCATAGCGCCTATAGATCCCATGCCACGATAGACCTTGTAACTGCGCCCTTGTAAAAGCACTATTTCACCGGGGGATTCATCCGTGCCTGCAAACAGGCTGCCGACCATGACGGAATTTGCGCCTACGGCAAGGGCCTTGGTTATATCCCCTGAATATTTTATGCCGCCGTCGGCTATAATGGGGACGTTATATTTCTTTGCAACTTCATAACAGTTTCTGATTGCCGTAATCTGGGGGACGCCGGCGCCTGCAATTATCCTGGTAGTGCAGATTGAGCCCGGACCGATGCCGATCTTGAGCCCGTCAGCTCCTGCCTTGATAAGATCTTTTGCGGCTTCGGCAGTGGCGATATTCCCTGCGATAATATCTATATCGGTTTTCTTTTTCAGAAGCTTGAGCATATTTAAAACAGGAGTGGTATGCCCGTGGGCCGTATCGATCACAATTACATCAACCCCTGCCTTGATAAGAAGGTCCGCCCTTTGGACCGAGTCTTCTCCCGTTCCTATAGCAGCGCCGACACGGAGCCTTCCGATGGAATCTTTACAGGCATGAGGATATTTCTTTCGCTTCTCGATATCCTTTATGGTAATCAACCCTTTGAGCCTTCCCGCCCTGTCGACAATAGGAAGTTTCTCAATTTTATATTTGTGAAGCAGTTTCTGGGCCTTTGCGAGTGTCGTGCCGACGGGCGCAGTTATAAGGTTTGCCTTTGTCATGACCTGGGACACTTTCCTGTTGAACTGCGTTTCAAAGCGCAGGTCCCTGTTGGTAATGATCCCGACAAGTTTCCCTTCAACAGTCACGGGGACTCCGGAAATCCTGAATTTTTGCATCAATGCCATGGCGTCCGAAAGCGGAGCGTCCGGTGATATCGTGATAGGATCGATAATCATCCCGTATTCGGACTTCTTTACTTTATCTACTTCTATTTTCTGCCTCTCGGGACTCATCGCCCTGTGTATCATACCTATGCCGCCTTCGCGCGCAATAGCTATTGCAAGGTCGGCTTCGGTAACGGTGTCCATAGCGGCGCTTACGATAGGGATATTTATCTGAATATTGCGTGTAAGATATGTAGCAATGCTGACCTCTTTAGGGAGCACCTCCGACCTGGCAGGCAAAAGCAGCACATCGTCAAATGTCAAACCTGTCTGAATAATATCATCAAGCATTGTTTTACCTCGATATTTCTGATAAGTTTACCACGTTCATATATCCGAACGCAAACAGAACAGGGGGGTTTTCCATCTTCATTTAGCGTTTTATGATAAAATATATATTCCCTGTTTTATCCTGAAAGGAATTATGACGAAAAATATACGCAACTTCTCAATCATTGCCCATATCGACCACGGGAAGTCGACGCTTGCCGATCGGCTTCTCGAATATACGGGCGCGCTCAGCGCCCGCGAAATGACCGCACAGGTACTTGATTCCATGGACCTCGAAAAAGAGAGGGGCATCACCATCAAAGCCCATTCAGTAAGGCTCATATATAAGGCCGATGACGGTATGGACTATATCCTTAATTTAATAGATACCCCCGGGCATGTGGACTTTTCCTATGAGGTTTCAAGGAGCCTTGCGTCCTGCGAGGGCGCGCTCCTTATTGTTGATGCGTCCCAGGGTGTCGAGGCCCAAACACTCGCAAACGCTTATCTCGCTGTAGAAAATAACCTTGATATTATTCCCGTAATCAACAAAATAGACCTTCCAAATGCCAACCCGGAAGAAACAAAGAACGAAATAGAAGACGCAATCGGCATTGACTGCTCCGATGCAATACTTGCAAGCGCAAAAGAAGGCATAGGGACAAAGGAAATACTCGAAGCAATAGTAAAGAAGGTCCCTTCACCGACGGGGGATGATGATAAACCTCTAAAAGCGTTAATCTTCGACTCCTGGTTTGATAATTATCAGGGCGTCATCGTCCTTGTCAGAGTATTCGACGGTAAAGTGAAAGCCGGTGACAAAATACAGATGATGGCCACAGGCAGTATTTTCGAGGTAGCACAGGTAGGCATCTTTTCGCCTAAGATAGAGACGGTTAAAGAGCTTTCCTCCGGAGAGGTCGGGTATATCATAGCCGGCTTAAAGCGCGTTACCGATACAAAAATCGGCGATACCATAACTAATGCAGATAACCCTGCTTCAGAGCCCTGTCCGGGATACAAGGATGTGAAACCGATGGTTTTCTGCGGACTCTATCCGACGCAATCACATCAATACGAAAACCTCAGAGACGCATTGAATAAGCTCAGGCTGAACGATTCTTCCTTTATTTACGAGCCGGAGACGTCTTCCGCCCTCGGTTTCGGTTTCCGGTGCGGTTTTCTCGGACTGCTCCATATGGAGATCATAAAAGAAAGGCTTGAGCGGGAGTTTGATCTTTTACTCTTAAGCACTGCGCCGACCGTCGTTTACAGGGTCACAAAAACGGACGGCGAGGTCATCCATATCGAGAACCCGTCTCTGCTGCCTGACCAATTTGAAACTATTGAAGAGCCTTTTGTCCTTGCAACCATATTTGTGCCTTCTCCTTTTATCGGTCCCATTCTCGATCTGTGCCAGGAAAAAAGAGGGAGCCAGAAGAGCTTTTCATACATAGGAAAGGACAGGATAAAGGTAGAATATGAGTTGCCATTAAATGAGATACTATGGGATTTTTATGACAGTTTAAAGTCTTTATCAAAAGGCTATGCCTCTATGGATTATGAATTTATCGGTTACAGGGGATCGGACCTCGTTAAACTGAATATCCTTCTCAACGGAGAGAATGTTGATGCCCTCTCATTAATAGTTCATGAAGATAAATCTTATTACAAAGGCCGCGAGCTGACCGAGAAGCTGAGACAGATTATTCCCAGGCAGATGTACGAGGTTGCCATTCAGGCCGCCATCGGCAATAAGATCATCGCAAGAGAAAGCGTAAAGGCGTTAAGGAAAGACGTGCTTGCCAAATGCTATGGCGGTGATATTTCCCGCAAAAGAAAACTGCTTGAAAAGCAGAAAGAGGGAAAGAAAAGGATGAAGCAGTTCGGCAAGCTCGAACTACCGCAGGAGGCGTTTTTAGCCGTCTTGAAGGTAAAGTGAGAATCCAAAATTTCATTTGTCTGTCATTCCAGCCTGTCTGGAATCCTGCTTGAAATTTTTTGGGTCTTTCGTATTTAAGTTGGAAACACCATGGATCCCCGGGTCAAGCCCGAGGATGACAATCTTAAATGGTTGTTTTTGTTTGTCATTCGCTTAAGGCGCCTACTGTTGGCCCGCAGGTCTTAAGCGGGAATCCAGTAAGTCTGATGAGCATTTCAACTTTTTTACCAATGAACCAAATTTAATATGGCAGATTACCTCTATATCCACATCCCCTTCTGTGTGAAGAAATGTGTTTACTGCGATTTCTTCTCTGTGTCCTATGATGAATCTACGGTAAAAGCATATGTTGACGCGTTATGCAAAGAATTATCCTTAAAAAAACATCCCGGAGGCGCTTTAAAGACAGTCTATTTCGGTGGCGGCACACCTACCCTCCTTCCCGCTGAATGTTTCACGACATTATTCGGGTATCTCAGAGATAATTTCGCTATATCTCCTGATGCTGAAATAACAGTCGAGGCAAATCCGGGAACAATCGACGAATCAAAAATCGAAACGTTGCTTTCGCTCGGAGTGAACCGGCTAAGCGTCGGAGTTCAGTCTTTCAAAGACAAGGAACTTGCGACACTCGGCAGGATTCACTCCTCTGATGAAGCGTTGAAATCAATTGTATCGATAAAGAAAGCGGGATTAAAGAATTTCTCGATCGACCTAATGTACGGAATCCCCGGACAGACAACAGAGTCATGGAGGAAATCGTTAACGAAAGCAGTAGAATTGTCACCAACTCATATTTCTGCATACGAACTTACGATAGAGGAAAGCACTCCGCTCTCTTTATTAATTACATCAGGCATAATCAGCATGCTGAATGAAGAATTGATTCTTGATATGTATAACAATGCGATAGATTATCTTGCAGGCCATGGTTACGAACATTACGAAATATCCAATTTTGCTTTGCCCGGATTCAAATGCAGCCACAACCTCAATTACTGGAACAGGGGAGAATATATAGACGCCGGCGCCGGCGCGCATGCTTTTGTAAACGGAGTCCGGACAAAAAATATCGCGGATGTTAACAAATATATCGATAGCCTGAATATCGGCATAATACCTGAAACCGAATCCTTCATGGTCACACCGGTGGAATCGCTGAAAGAAATTATTTTTCTCGGCCTCAGAAAAACGGAAGGGATAAACGCAAAGGACAATCCCTCATCAACGATCTATGATAGAGAAGCGCTTAAAAAGCTCGTTGATGCATCAGGAGAAATGATCTGCGAAGGTTATCTTGAGTTGAATGAAGATTATCTCCGGCTTACAAAAAAAGGGATCGTTATTTCAAATACAATTATCGTAAAGCTGTTTGAAAAATTGGGACTTTAACAAAACCCGCTTGTCCACAAATTTATCGTGCGATTGGTTTCCCCGGTTAAACTAACCCGGATTATTCATAAAATTGTTAACAGCAACTGAGGATAGAGTATTTGAGCGGTTTTTTTTGCCGATAGTCAAATACAGTATATGAAAATAGAGAGGCAAAAGCCTCGCAGGGAGGAACGACCGAGAATGAGCGCAAATACTTTATCCTCAGTTCAATCAGAAAAATTGTGAATAATCCGGGCTAAAAAGCGGGATAGCTTTTTGGCCACCCCGCCGTTCAGGGAAACTATATCGGCAGATGAACTACTTGACCGGAGGAGGGACCTGGCCGCCCGGACCATACGGACCGCCTCCCTTTCTCATCTCATCACGGTGCCCTTTCATCTCGGCCTTATGTTTCGACCTGCAGGTCATTAGGTCGTCCCGGTTCTTTGCCGCCTCTACACAGGTCTTTTCCTGCTGAAGGCTATTCATCCGCTCGTCGAGCTTTTTCAGATGATCAGCCTTCATCTGTTCAAAGTTAATGCCCGTCTCTTTCTGTGGCTGAACGCCTTCGATTGCGAATGCCGTTAATGCGAATACGAGTGATAGAACTGCCGCTACTGCAATTACTACTCTTTTCATGATTCCTCCTTTATCAATGGACTGATTTTCTTATATTTAAGAATAAAAGAACAATGTGAAGATGTTACGAAGGAAATATGAAAATATTATGAAGATAATTTTTCATATTCGGAGGTTGGTTCAGAGAAGACAAATCAGAAGAACGCTACAATGCGATCAAAGGACTTTCTTAAACGATCTGATACGGTAAAGAGCATACCCTTCAGGAGTTTAGCTCCCAATCCGGGATTTGTGTCGATCAGTTTATCCAGTTTTTCCTGAGTAATAATCGCAAGGGAAGTATCTTCAAGTGCTACCGCTGTAACTTTCCTGAGACTGTCATCAAGAATGCATAATGCACCCTTGCTGTATATGCCCATAATCACATTCATGTCACCGAACTCCATCTCTTTTTTTATTTCCACTTTTCCTGAAACAATAAATGCTATATAATCGAAAGGTTCCTCTTCTTTCCAGAGAGTCTCACCTGCCGGTATATTCTTGTTTTCAAAATAAGCGGACAGATTCCTGAGATCTCCATCATTCAGGAAATTGAAAACGCTCTTTGTCCCTTTCATGAAAGCACCGAGGTCTTTAAATACATCGGTCATAATTAAACCCACTCTCCTTCTTTCAATTTCTTCTTGTATTTTTCAAGCATGATAAAAGCAAGCCATAGTTTTTCCATACTATCAAATTTCTCGAAGTATGATGCATTTTCACCCATTAAAACATTACTGAATGCTATGGCTAAATCCCAGAACGTTGCATAATTTTCAATTACCATCTCTTGCAGTTGGTCCTGTCTTGGAAGCCAAACAGCCTTTATTGTTTTTAAATAAGATACCTTCTTCTCAAGATCACTTGTAATTGGTTGACATGGTGAAGTCAGGCCTAATGACATCGAGACAAAAAAGTCTCCAAAGTCGGGTTTCCACTTCTTTTGTATCACTTTTGTACTTTCACACATCTTTATATAGTGAGGCGATTTATCCATAAAACCTCCGGATTTTAAGTGGTTAATGTCACGTTTTTTCAGGGGCCACTCTTCCTGTCATCCCTGTCATTTTTTAGTAGCTTCCTTCACTTTTTCCCCGGCTTCCTCAATTTTATCACCTGCTTTCTTAGCCGACTCTTTTATCTTTTCCCCGGCTTTTTCTACAGCCTCGTCTACTTTCTTTCCTGCACGCTCGGCAGGCCCTTCTTTTTTACAGGCGGTAAAAGAAACGATAATCATGCAGCTGAAAAAAACTAAAATAATCTTCTTTAAAATTGACATATCTAACCTCCTTGATGGCTGTAGGCCGCATTACCGACATTTTTCTTATCAAATGGTACAGGCTGAATTTTGAACAGCAGCCTGTACTGCCCATGTGCAATTTTCTCTATCGATCCTTCTCAGGTTTTTTTAGGTCTAACAATACTCCTTTCTTCGACACCGGTGGAATGCTTTCAGTGGGTGCCTCAAGCCCGAGCAGTACCGCGATTGTGTGCCTTTATTGTTCTCGCACGCAAACTTCAGGGTCATGGTAAACGGATAAATGTTGAAGGGCGAGGGAACTGTTCCCCCCCTTAAGCATGATCTGTTTATCGCTCAGGTTCTTCCTTACCCTATTTTTTCCGGTCTTTCTGCGGACACTTGTCAAGATTCATCTCGTCTTTCTGTCCGGGACCGCATTCAGGTACTACAGGTTTCCTTTTCTCTTTTGGCTGAACCTGCTGCTTCTCGCCTCTGCCTGTGGGACTGACTACAGGACCGCTGGGCTTAACTCTCTCTACAGGCTTAACTTGCTGCTTTTCACCTCTGCCAGTGGGGACGCCTTCAGGAACTACAGGCTTCCTTTTCTCCTCGGGCTTAACCTGCTTCTCTTTACCTCTTGGTGCAGGGCCGCCTTCAGGCACTGCAGGTTTCCTTTTCTCTTCGGGCTTAACCTCTTGCTTCTCGCCTCTGCCGGTGGGACTGACTACAGGACCGCTGGGCTTAACTCTCTCTGCAGGCTTAACCTGCTGCTTCTCAACTCTGCCGGTGGGGACTACCTGCGGTACTGCTGCTTTTCCCTTCTCGACTGGCTTGAACTGCTGAATCATCGGTTTTCCCTTACCAGGGGTTCGCGGCGTTGTAACGGTATTGACAGGTAAGGTCTTTGGCTTTATGCCGGGGTTCAAAACAGATTTATCAGCTTCTTTGATAAACGGCCTTGACTGTTTCAACTGTGTAGTCTGAATGTTTCTGACAGCCTGCGGCGGACGTTTGGCTGCCGGAACAGACCTGGCCGACGAAAAATAACTCGCCCTCGTAGGCTTAATATCAGGTGTGCCGACACTGAAATTATTTTTTACGAATATTTTCTTCTGTATGACGTTCTTATTGACATCAACAATGGTAGGGGTGCCCGTATTAAATGTGTTACGATTGACAACTGTCACCCCATTGTTAACATTTACGTTTTTATAAACATTGGTGATGTTGACCTGGGTAATCTTAACTTTGGTTATGTTTACGCTGTTACGGCCATAATTGCCGCGGCCGTAATATATTTCTCCGGGCGCCAGCGGGACCCATGCGACATAATCCGCCGTCCTGACCCAGCCGACGTATCCCGGACTCCAGTAAACTTCAGTCGCTACAGGCGGCACCCAGAACCAGCCTATGTTAACACCAAAGCTCCATCTGCCATAATGGTAGGGCGCCCATCCCCAGGGCTCGGAAGCTACCCAGACGTAATCATCGCCCCTCCATATCCATCTGCCATTTCTGTAAGGGGACCAGTTCGCACCGACAACGACCGTCGGCGTCCAGACATAACCGTAATCCGGGACTTGCACCCACCTGCCGCTGTTATCAAAATCATAAGAATACGCACTGAGTTCGGCGGGAAGATAACCGGAACTTGCGCCCATCCTTGCAAAAATCCTGTCGTTCCTCGTCTTGTTCCACATTTCCCAATCATCGGATGGGCCCATCGGAGCAAGCTCTCCATTCGTGTTTTGTCCGAGAGACACCATCTGTCCTGCGTTTATTCTTGTCTTTCCGACATTGTTCTCCGTTTCAACATATCCCTTGTAGACCGCCACATCGGTGTACTGCTCAGACATGTCGATTCTGAAGATCGCCTTCTCAAAAGCGCGGGTTGACGCATCAGGGGTATCAACCTGTATGACACTCCCCCTCGGCGCATCATAATATATATATGCATTGCCCTGTGAGAGATAAAACTGGGAAGAGTCCTTATCCATCGAGAGTATCTGGAGCGCTGAGTCCTGGTCAAGCCTTAGATATGTGCCGCTGTTCAGTTGGAGTTCGACCTTCCCGCCTTGAGGGGCCCAAACTTGATCCCCCTCGGCGAGCGGTGTATTTATAGAGGCGTAACCCCAGTCTTCCGCGTCAGGTGTCTTTATCTGGACGTCGCCTTCGATAAGGCTTATGCGCATATAGCCGAGATTCGCAGAGAGGGCATAAACCGGCGCTAAAAATAGCACGGTCGCAATCATCACTGCCTTTAAGATCTTCATAGCATCCTCCTTAGCAAAGTTTAAACATTTGCAAAAATAAAAACCTGATTTCAATGACTTCACTGACAGCGAAAAAAACGGCGGCAAGGAATGACACCGGAACCGACTGTGCCTGATTTATGCCCCAGACAATGAACGAGCGCCGCCGTATACTCGCCATTCGCGGGGATAGATGAACTCAATGGCGTCGTAGCTGAGGTTAATCCGTTTCGTAGGTTAACACTCTGATAGATACGAGCCTCTTTTTATCGTCGAGTGGACCTTTTGTCATCCTACCTTCTGTCCTGTTTTTCTTCCTCCCCTCTTTCAGGTTTTCCTTGAGGCTGAGAGTGTTTTTGTTGTTGAACCTGAGGTTGTCTTTGCTGCCGCTGAACTTTCTCCTGAGGTTGTTGTTTTTGTTGCTGAACCTGAGGTTGTCTTTGCTGCCGCTGAACTTTCTCCCGAGGTTGTTGTTTTTGTTGTTGTTGAACCTGAGGTTGTCTTTGCTGCCGCTGAACTTTCTCCCGAGGTTGTTGTTTTTGTTGCTGAACCTGGGGTTGTCTTTGTTTCTGAACCTCGGGCCTCTGTTGATATTGCTGTTGCCTTTGTTGTCTTAGTTCCTGCCTCTGTTGTTGCGGTCGAGGTTGATAGCTCTGGACGCCCCAGGTTCCTTGCCTTTCCCAATGTCGATCATTTTTCCAGCCCTTCCAGTTCTGTTGAAGTCGTTGGTGAGGAATCCGTTCATAGTTCCATCGGTGCCCGTTCCAATTATGGTCTCTGTAGTATCCTCTCCAACCCGGATCTACATCAAAATAAAAACTCGGGACATTTCCATAATAACCCCAGCCCCGGTTATAATAATGTGAGCGATACCAACGACCTTCCCATGGACGCCACCACCAACCATCCCAGAAAAATAGTTCCGCATCAATGTCAGGAACTACGTAAACATCGCTCGAATCAGGTATCACTATCACATTCGGTGGTGCGGCAAATACGATGGGCGGCAGAGCAATACTAACGTTTACATCTACCCCTGCCATCGTTGGAAAAGGAACTGCAATTACCAACGCCAAAAGCATTGTTCCAAAAAATAACTTTTTCATTTTGTTACCTCCTTTCTGTTGTCACGTATTGTCAAAATTAACCACAGAGAAAACCTCTGTGCTCTGTAGAGCAGTGTGAGGTCATAAAACTCGCAGTTGAAGGGGCACCCCGGGAATTCAGGATAAATGAGGGGTGCTTTCACGGAATGCCCCTTATCATTTCACTTTCTCACTTCCAGTTACTTTTTCTCTTCCACCTTCAAGAGGCTCTTCACGGATTTCACACCCCTGATTTCCCTGATCTTTGCTACAAGCCGTTCCTCGGTCTGTCTGCTATTCACAAAACCTGTAAGCACAACATCACCTTTTGTAACCGTGTAATCGAGCTTGAAATACTGAGCATCCGAGTCTTTCAGTACTATCGCAGAAACTTTCGAATGAATCGTTGAGTCGTCGATATTTTCACCTGCTGTTTCGCCCGTCATTGTGGCACAGCCCGAAAACAAGACTAATCCGAAAACCATTAACACTGTCATAAAAATAACCTTCCGGCTTAAGCCCCTACTGTTGGTCATTACTCTCCTCCTGTCTTTAGATGTGCAATCATACGATTGCAACGTTAATAAGTAAACAAACCCTCTTTCGGGGAAGGAGCATAAAGTCCTTCCCCGAAGAATTTCTACTCCCTGAGATGAACCTATTCAGAGATGATAAGAATTTCCACTCTCCTGTTTTCAGCCCTTCCTTTAGGATTATCTTTGCCGTTCTTTGTCTTGTTTGGAGCAATGGGTCTTAACTCACCGTAACCCGTGGCCGAGATCATTGTTTTTTCAACAGCACCTTCTGTAACGAGGTACTGCCTTACTGTTTCGGCCCTTCTTTCTGAAAGTTTCTGATTGTATTCTTCGGTTCCCTTACTGTCAGTATGCCCTTCCAGTTTTACCTTGGCGCCACGGTATTTCTTGACAAAGTCACTGGCCTTCTTCAACTCTGCCATATCAGCTTTTCTTATGTCCGATTTGTCAAAATCAAAGTTGACATGGATTGTCAGACGGTCGATGACTCTTGCCGCAGGTGGTGGTGGCGGTGGACATATCGGTGGTGGCGGACATTGTGGTGGCGGCGGCGGCGGACATGCGACTGTTACGGTCACACCGCATGTTTTCGTGCCCCCTAAACCTGTTACCATTCCGCTATAGGTAGTAGAGGTTGTCGGGTTTACCGTCTTTGTAGTCCCTGTGATGGCAACATCTTTCCCATCCAGCATTGCATATTTTACCTTTCCCGATGTTGAAAAGGTAATAGTAGTAGATTTGCCATTTTCAATCTCTTTTTGTGATGCTGACAAAACACAGGCTGCTGGTGGTGGGCAAAGTGCTCTTGCCATTGCTGTTGCTTCATTGGCCATATCGATACCCTCCTGGGTATGGCATGCCCAGTACGTATGATAGGCTCTTTCCTTTAGGTCGTTTGCAGCATTAAATTCCTCAGGACATTGACTGTCCTTTCCTGCCTTACGGGCATCTTCTACAGCCTTGTCTGCCGCCGGCAACTCCGGATGGTAGTACCATATTGCACTTCCCTCTTTTGGTGCATATATCCTCCCCGCGCATCCGATCAGAAAACTCAGGGAAAGCAAGGCAATGAGGACCATGAGCACTCTCTTTGCTGTTATTACTTGCATCTCTATACCTCCCTCATGAATTTTATTATTTCACAAACTCGCCATAACCGGAAAGCCGATTTTATGAAAAATTCTACCGGAACCGATTCAGATCCGTTTCCAACGAGTCAAGCCGGCGGGAAATGTCTGTTCTCTCCTCGTGGGTGCTGTATCTGCCTTCATCCGTCATCCGCAAATACTCACGCCGAATGGAGTCCAGTCTGGATTGAAATTCTCTCCTCTCTGTCAGAGGCAAGCGCCCGCTGATTCTTCCATCATCAATTCTCCTCTGGAGTGAGACAATCCTGTCCCCATTCCTTGGTTCGTCAATTCTTGCAGGCCGGTCAAGCGCTCTGTTGATCTCATCTCCAAGCGCATCAAGTCTTCCAAGAAGCCTGTCCCATTCGTCCCGGTAGACCCTTCTGTCTCTCAGTTCCTTATAGTCTGTTCGAATACCCTTCAGTGTCGTCAGGAACATCTGGGACTGATCAGGGCTAAGCGCGCCGGTCTTCAGCCCATCCCCAATCTTCTCCTGGATTACAACCATCTTGTTCTCTGCATCCCTTTCATTATCCGGCCATGTTTGCATAGTAACGCAGCCTGAAAACAAGGCTAATCCAAAAACCATTGCCACTGACAACAAAATAACCTTCCGGCTTAAACCCCTACTGTTGGTCATTTCACTCCTCCTGTCTTTAAGATGTACAATCATACGATTGCAATGTTAATAAATGTAACCAAGGCAAATTAGTACCTGTAAATCACTTATAAAGGTCTTCGTCCCTGAATGATTCTGATCAACACAACAACGATTGCGATGACAAGCAAAATATGAATGAATCCGCCAATCGTGTGACCGCTGATTAGCCCCAACAGCCAAAGCACCACGAGTATCACAAAGATAGTCCAAAGCATAGCAACCTCCTTTTTTCATATGACATCATGCCTCACGTGCTTACATCGAACCCGACAGCATATCATTCCTCTCATCTCAGTCCATCTGTCTTGAGGACATCTTCTATGAGATCCATTCCCGCCGTGTGTGACACAGTGTTGAACCGCAATTCAGGTTGCTCGATTAGAAGGTCCATGAGCGCGAGAAGCCGCCGCTGATTGTCTTTAGATATGTGTCTCTCAAGATCTTCCTGTGTCGCCCATTCCTCCAGCAGGACGAAGGCATTCCTGTCTTCTACGTCTTCATAAAGACTGTAACTCAGGCAGCCCCTTTCGACCCGTGAGGGTTCGAGCATACCCCTCATCGTTTCTAAAAGATCACTCCGCCTTTCGGGCTGGACAATCATTTTTAATGTCGATAGTATCACGGTACCTCCCGGCTACCAGGATTCTGACATCGGATCCCGATTCGTCATAGCATTAACGATGATGGTCAGAGTCTCTGCGGTCGTCATGTCTATCCCGGTCATCGTAACCTCCGCGATCCCGGTCATCATAACCTCCGCGATCCCGGTCCAATCCCCAAATACAGCCGGAACATGTGATAAGCAGGATAACAGCTGCTATTAAACTAAAAGGCCTTCTCATATTCCCTCCTTTGTCCGGTTAATACCGGCCTTTTTGTTCACCTCGTCCTCCGCGGTCTTTATCACCTTGCCCCCCGCGGCCTTGCTCACCTCGCCTGTCCCAATATTTTTCCTTCTCCCATTTCTTCCAGTTCCTTTGCACGTCTCTGTGGGGTATCCGTTCGTGTCCGGGCGATAGACGATGACGATAGTCCTGTGGAAGTTCTTTCAATCCACGGGGAATCCTCGCAGGAGCTACGTAGTTCCACCTCCCTTTATAGTCCCGGGATCTGTACCAGTGCCCTTCATAAGGACGCCACCAGTAGCCTTGAAAAAACAAAACATCCACATCAATGTCAGGGACCATGTAAACATATGTTCCAGGGATCACAACCACGGCAGGCGGAGCAGCAAACCTGATGGCGGGGAGATTGACCCCTACATTTACACTTACCACTGCCTCACTTTGGGCTGCAGATCCTGTTAAGACTAAAAGCAGCGCACCGATAAGCAATAAACACGACTTTCTCATCTTCCTTATCACTTCACTCTCCTTTCTATAAATGTTAATACTCTTTTTGATGCACCTGTCGCATCAAAAGGGAACATGCTTTGGTGTTTGCTATTGTATTTAATTGCAGAATGTGTGCCAGGACTGTTGTTGACAGGACAGGATGCTCTACCATGTTGAAATCATTGATATTTCAGCGAAAGCTACGATGAGGGGATGATACTTTAGAAAGGCGCGGACTCCTGATATATCAGGAGCCTCCTGATATATCAGGTATTCTTCTTACTTCTTTGGATGCCCGGTTTTTTCATCATCGATTCAAGCGGCTTTGGATTGATACATAAAACCTCTGCTGCACCGTCCTTGCCGCTTACCCGTCAAATATTATATTGTTATTTCGGCAAGGTGAAGCTAAAGGTACTGCCATTGGCGGGTATGCTTTCAGCCCATATCCTTCCTCCATGGCCTTCTATTATTGTTTTGGCAATGGACAACCCAAGCCCCGAACCCTTTGAGTTTCCCGCACGGTAGAATGTATCAAATATATAAGGCAGATGATCTCCCGGTATTCCTGTGCCTGTATCTTTAACAGAGACAAGTATTTCATTGCCCCTGTCTGATATTTTGATTGTTACAGCTCCTCCCGGGTCGGTATATTTTATTGCGTTGACGAGAAGATTTCTGATCACGCGATTTACCATGGCAGCATCTGCATTAACTATAGGAGTTATTGTATCCGGGTGGTCAAGACCTATAATGATTCCTTTCTTTTCAGCCTCCACTTTTTCCGCTTCAATATTTTTCCGGATTTCCTCCTCTATGTTAAATGGAGCTTGAACAGGCTTATATTCTATTGCTTCAAATCTCGAAAACTGCAGAAAATCTGAGATTAATTGTGATAAT
>JBAZWR010000048.1:0-17098 GCA_041660325.1 Thermodesulfovibrionales bacterium
TTCGGCAATCATAATAAAATTATCCATCTCCTGCTTACCCTATTTGATGTAATAGCCGGATACCCGCCATTTACCATCCTTATCTATCATGGGAGTAACGGTCTCAATAGAAGATTTTTTATTTTCGAAAACGGTCTCATACCGGATGACCACATATTCACCATCCGGGGCCCCCGGTAAACTCGTGGTATATTGTTTTGATTTAACATTTCTCTTTATTGCTTTTCCAAGAGGCTTACGTGCTATGTTAAGAGATTGTTCCCATTGTTCTTTACTTACAGCGTTTTTAAAGAATGTAGCGGCAGTTTTCCAGCTCTCGGCGTATCCGCCGCCATCAATTAATATCAGCCAGTTATTAGAAACCTCAACCGCCTTTTTTTCTGCCGTCTCATTTGCAAGCGCCGGTATCCAACTTAAAAGAATTAAGAGTACGCATACTATCGGGTATAACCCTTTGCTTCTATTCATTGAAGTCCCTCCTCTGTCAGCTTCAGTAATTGATAGCGTTTACAATATGCATAATTATATCAGGTTTTAATTCCGGGGTAAACTTGTTAGAAAGACGTCTTAAGGATAGGCAGTTAAGCTTTTTTTACAAAATCCCCGAAATTCTTCAATATCTTCAAACCCGTCTCCTGGCTCTTTTCGGGGTGAAATTGCGTGGCAATAATATTGTCCTTCCAGACCATTGATGTGAAGGTCATCCCATAGTCCGTCGTGCCCGCAATTATCCCTTTATCATCCGGCGCTACATAATATGAGTGGACGAAATAGAAATACGACTCGTCTTTTATATCATCGAATATCGGCGGTTTTCCGAGAAGCCTGACCGTGTTCCATCCCATATGCGGCACTTTTAAATCTACCTGAAACCGAACAACCTTTCCCTTCAAAACATCCAGTCCCTTATAAACGCCGAATTCCTCCGACTCGGTAAATAGCATCTGAAGGCCGAGGCAGATGCCGAGATAGGGTTTTCCATCCCTGACGGATTTCAGGATAGGTTCGATGAGTTTCATCTGATCGAGATTCTTCATGCAGTCCCTGAAGGCGCCGACGCCCGGAAGCACAATGGCTTCGGCGTCATCCACCGACCGTGGATCGGTGACAACCTTAGCGTCAACGCCAACCTTAAGAAACCCCTTCTCAACGCTCCGCAGATTCCCCATGCCGTAATCTATGATTGCAATCATAGATTATTATACAATAAAGATGATGAATACATTTTGCAGCGGGATACCGGTCTGGCGGTATATTTTAATACTTTTAATGTTGTTCCCATTATTTTCATGCCTGTACCCGGATCAAAATCTTACCGACAAAAAGGCGGAGGTTTCAGAAAAAAGCAATTTCAGGCAATCTCAGGGATTTTCCGGTGAACAGGAATTTATCAAAGAGGGTGAATTGGTATTTCTCGGGAAAAACGACGGCGGAAAAATCTCAAAGATAGACGTTGAGATCGCTGATAACCCTTATGAATGGGAAAGAGGCTTAATGTATCGGCATTCAATGCCGAAATCATCCGGAATGCTTTTTATTTTCCGGAGGCCGCAGTTATTGTCTTTCTGGATGATGAACACTTACATTCCGCTGGATATAATCTTTGTTGACGTAAGCATGAGGATTGTGACGATACATAAAAACACTCAGCCGCTATCCGAAAAACGGCTCTTTTCAAATGTCGCAGTAAAATATGCGGTAGAAGTGAATGCAGGATTTTGCGACAGATACGGCATTAAAAAAGGGGACTACATAAGGTTTTAATTGATAAACCGGTCCTTCAGGCTTTCCTAATAGATAATCACAACGTCATGAAATCTGTTTGCCTTGATTAGCGATGTCCATTTTCAATTTAGATTAATTCTATCATAGTTCGTTGACACTCCTTAATTTTCATTGATATACTCAATTATGCGTTTCAGGGGGATAAACTGATATGAGTCTTGTCGGACGTCTTGAGGACCTCGGCCTTTCGGATATATTTCAGATACTCAGCGTCGGAAAGAAAACAGGCGCCCTTGTTCTGAAAGGCAGCCGGGGGAATGCTTTGATTATCTTTAAGAACGGCCTGGTTGTCCGTGCGGAAACGGGAGACATCGAACGCACCATCGGTGAAGACCTGCTGAAAGCGGGTATCATCAAAGACACCATCTTCAACCTTGCTCTGGAAGTTAAAAAAAAGCTGCCCTTAAAAGCCGTAGCAGAGATACTTTTCGACCTCGGATCGGTCAATAAGGAAACCCTTGAGAAGGTTGCAAGGAAAAGGATGGAAAGGGTTGTCTGCCGGCTTCTGGATTGGCAGGACGGCGATTTCCAGTTTGAACCGGACGACATCGACCCGCATGGAAAATCCGATATCCCCGATATAGGCTGGGAGATTTCAAAGGGAATGAGTCCCGAATACCTTCTGATGGAGGGAGCGCGGGTGCATGATGAATCCACGCAGACATTATCTATTTCTTCAAACGAAGGACAGGAGTTGTCCTTTGAAGAAGAAGGAAGCTGGGAGGATGACTGGGATATGCAGCCCCAACCTGAAAGGAAGGACATCTCATCTCTGCGGGCGCTTACGCAGGAACTCAGGTTCCCGAATTCGGCTTCGGAAATAACCCTTCTTATCCTGAGGTTTGCCAGCGACATCTTTCAGCGGGGAGTCCTCTTCATGGTAGGAGATACGGAAATTGTCGGCCTCGGCCAGTTTGGTCTGGAAATTGAAGGGGCTGATGATAAGATACGTCAAATAAGACTGGACTATGAAGCCGGCGCCTTCCTGAAGGGCATTATCCGGGATAAGCGTCCTTATAACGGGACAATTGACAAAGACACCGCCACCGATATAATGATGCGCGAAATAGGCGTTGGATGGCCTGACGAAGCCTCCTTTTTCCCGATCGTTGCCGAAGGAAGGGTTGTCGCACTTTTATATTGCGACAACCTTCTGTCAGGGGAAAAAACCGGGGAGACGGAAGGTCTCGAGATCTTCATCGACCAGGCAGGTCTTGCCCTTGAAAAATCCCTGCTCCAGAGAAGAATACAGGACATGGAGCAAAAAATTTAGCATAGCAATGTTTTTTTTATTTCAATCTGGTAGAATTTAACAGAATGCAAGGAGAAGGGTCCGCAAAAAATATTCTCATTGTAGAAGACTCGGCAACTACCAGGGCTCTCATACGGGCTGTCATCGAGGATATGGGGGATTTCAATATCGTCGAGGCAGGCTCCGGATTTGAGGCATTAAAACTCCTTCCTACCCAGGAATTCAATCTTGTCATAACCGACGTTAATATGCCGGACATCAACGGCCTCGAACTTATCCACTTCATCAAGAGCAACCCGAGATACAGTCATATACCCTTGATTATCGTCAGCACCGAAAGAAGCGAGGAAGACAAAAAGCGGGGGATCGCATTAGGCGCCATGTCTTATATAACCAAACCTTTCAAGGCGCAGGAACTACAGGAAGTCGTCAAGCAGGTTATACTATAGAAAAATATGAAGGCCTCAAAAAAGGAATTTATTGCAGAGACGGAAGACCTCCTGTTTGAATGCGGGCAGTTTATCCTTGAAATACAGGATACCTTTCAGACGGCCCTGAACCCCGACACTATAAACGCACTTTTCCGCGCAATGCACACTCTGAAAGGGCTATCCGGACTTTTCGGAAGCAAGGGCATAACCGAACTAAGTCATGCCCTCGAAGCATTGCTTGACGACATACGGCTCGGCAAGATCAATGTTAATGAAGATGCAGTGAGTTTCCTTTTTAAAAACCTTGATATTCTAAAGGCGGCGATAGACGGTATCAAGGAAGATAAAGAACAGGACCTTTCAAGGCATATCGATGAAATTAAGTCTTTCAGGTCGTCCCTGAAAGAAAATGTAAGCGGCCCCGAGCTTAAAGGCATTATCGACGAAGCTATCCTTAGAGTGCTTTCGGAATACGAGGAGCACAGGCTCAAAGCAAACTTAAAAGGCGGAAGCGGCATTTATCTTTTAAAGGCTATCTTCGATCTTTCCACCTTTGACACCTCTCTTGAAGAACTGACCAAAAAAATAAAGTCCATCGGAGAATTGATATCCACGCTCCCTGTTTCCGAAAATGTGCCTGACGGTTTCATAGGCTTCAATCTCATGTTTTCAAGCAACAGACCCCTGGTTGAAATAAAAGAGGAAACCTCCGGCGAGATTAACGTAGTGGCGCAGGCGAGACAGTTGCCGCAGCAGCCTCAAAAAAAGCAGGAGCAATCCATAAAGAGCACGACGACCACGGTAAGGGTGGATATAGACAAACTTGACAGGATACTAAACACCATCGGTGAACTCACTCTGGCAAAGGACGCGGTCAAAAGGATCGGGTCCGAGTTGACCGAGGTCCAGCGTTATTCACCGATCGTGCGCGACGTATATAAGATTTCTCAAACCCTTGAACGACAACTTGCGGCGCTTCAGGATGAAGTCCTTGAAATACGTATGGTCCCGGTAGGCCAGTTGTTTTCAAGGCTTGCCCAGGTCATAAGACGCTACTCAAGGGAAACGGGAAAGGATATCGAACTTGCCATGTTCGGCGAGGATACCGAGCTTGATAAATCACTGGCCGAAGAAATCGTTGATCCCCTTATGCATCTTGTGAGGAATTCAATCGACCACGGCATTGAGCCGGCAGAGAAGAGAAGACGGAAAGGTAAAAACGAGCACGGCAATATTGTTTTGAAGGCCTTCCAGAAAGGAAATTATGTCGTAATTGAAGTGATCGACGACGGCAGGGGAATAGACACCGATAAGGTCAGGGCAAAAGCCGTAGAGAAAGGTCTCATCGAACCCGACGCCGAGCTTGATGAGCGTGAACTTGTCAATTTTATCTTTACCCCCGGGTTCAGCACAAAGGAGATGGCAACCGAGATTTCCGGCAGGGGCGTCGGCATGGATGTCGTGAAAGAGAAGCTTGCTAAGCTGGGCGGGTTCTCCGAGGTTTATACAAAGAAAAATGAAGGGACCACCTTCACTCTTACGCTTCCGATCACCCTTGCAATCATAAAAGCATTAATTGTGCAGGTGGGCGAAATGAAGTTTGCAATTCCGCTGACGGCAATATCCGAAACAATTGCAATCGAGCAGAAAGATTTGCAGTCCGTGTAAAGGCGGGAGGTATTCTATTTAAGAGGAGAGATGCTCCCGATTATGGGCGTCGGTCATATCTTCCGGATTGAAACGGAACGGAACGATATGACCTTTGCGGTCGTTGTAGGTTTCGGCAGGCGGAAGCTGGGGATCCTTGTAGATGAGATCATCGGACAGCAGGAGATCGTTATAAAGTCTCTTGGCGAGTATTTTAAAGGGCTGGGCGGTTTTGCCGGAGCGGCGGAAATAGGCAGACATGAGGTTATCCTGGTCCTCGATGTGGAATCCATCATAGAGAAATCCCTGATGAAACATGAGGGCATGTCTCATGTATGAAGAATTCTACGGACTAAAACAGCGGCCTTTCACAAAAACGCCGGACCCCCGGTTTCTCTATCTGAGCAAAAGCCATGAAGAAGCCCTGGCAAGGCTTCAATATGCGGTTGAGGAAAAGGAACTGGTCCTTCTTACCGGTGAAGTCGGCAGCGGAAAGACAACCCTGACCCGCGCCCTGATGGATTCCCTTGGAGAGAAATACCGGGTGATCGTTCTCATAAACCCGCGCCTGACTCCTTCACAGTTTCTCAGAACGCTTGCAAAACGTTTTGATATTGAAGTCCCTCATAATTATAAGGACAACCTGCTCGACGCAATTTGTGAAAAGGTCTATAAAGATTATGAAACAGGGATAACCCCCGTTATTATAATAGATGAAGCGCAGTTGATCCCTAAAAAGGACACCTTTGAGGAGATACGGCTGCTTACCAATTTCCAGCTTGATTATACGAATCTGTTGAGTCTTATACTTGTCGGGCAGACGGACCTGAGGAGAAGGCTGAACCATAAGGCATATCTGCCTCTCCGTCAGAGGATAGGACTCTTCTATCATCTGGGACCTTTGGCTGAACATGAAATAAAGAGTTATGTCGAGCACAGGTTGAAAATATCCGGGCTTTATGAACCGCTATTTACGGATGAAGCGCTTCAAAAACTGTATCAGCACTCGGGCGGAATACCGAGACTGATAAACAGCCTTGCCACAACGGCGCTTCTTGACGGGGTCGGCAAAGAACGGCGGACCATCGATGAATTTCTTATAAATGACGCTGCACGGGAACTCGGGTTGAATGGATATCGCGAAAATTAGAAAGAAGCTCAAAGATTTGGAAAGCAGGCAGCCTGCCGTTGAAGGCGAAACGCCCGGGATACGGGAAGAAAATCCTTCCGATAATCAAATGAGAGAACCCGAATCTATTCAGAAAACGGTTCCTGAACCGGAGCCGGTCATTGCCGGACCGGAAACATCGGGCGTGAAAAACACTTCAGGCCGGGAACAAAATCCTGCGGCGCATTCCCCGGAAAGGGTAAAGGAAGAGGCCCGTTTTAATCAGGGAACCGGTCCGGATGCGAAAGAAAATATACAATATAAAGAGAAAAAGGAAAGTGAAGACAGGGATGAAACCGACAAAACGGATGAAGTCATCGAGATACTTACCTTTAAACTGTTCGAAGAAGAATTTGCCTTCAGGATCTCACAACTGAAGGAAATACTGAGGTACCAAAGGATAACAAAAGTCCCGAAAATGCCCGACTATGTGCTCGGTATAACATCACTCCGGGGCAAGGTAATACCTGTCATCGACTTGAGAACAAAGATACTGCCTCATGAAAATGTGGCGGAAATTGATGAGAAAATAAAGATATTGATAATAAAAGGACCGAAAGGGATGATCGGAGCGGTCATTGATAAGCTTATCGGGGTCATGCGTATAGCAAAGGCCGATATCCTGCCGCCTCCCACTCATCTTTCCGAAGAACAGCTCAAATTCATAGAGGGGATAGCGGTTTTAGAGAAACGTTTTATATCGATAATAAACATGGAAGAGGCGATAACCATTAATTTGAACTGATCCGGTTGAGAAGTTGTTTTGCAACTTTCAAGTTAATAACAGGGAAATCTTAGATTTAATAATTTTAATAAGGGAGGCATTATGGATAGAACGAAAAGGGAGAGTCTCGAATTTAAATATATGATATCTGTTGTAGCCCTTATTGTTGCGGGCGTTATACTTTGGTCTTTTATCTTCTCATTGTACAAGAGCATGAATTTTTTCTCCTGGATTTCAATCTCGATCCTCTTTATTGCGGGCTTGACCTTTTCTTTTTGGTTTGTCTTTAGAAGGCTTATTATCCTGCCTGTAAGGTCCATCGAAAAGGCCGTCCTGGCTTTGGCCGACGGTGATTTCTCATGCAATATACCTGCCGGTACAAACGATGAGATCGGAAGGCTGGCTGATATTCTGAAGACGTCGGTACATTCCCTCGGGCATATGTTATACGGCGTCAAAAGCAGTTCACGGCAGGCCGTTGAAGTCGGCGACAAAGTGGGGAACGAGTTTAAAAGGATATCGGAGACCACGAAGCTTGAATCTGAAGCAATTGCAAATATAGCGAGTTCCATCGAACAGATGAATTCGGCTACGGCCGAGATCTCGGTCAATAGCGGCGGCCTTGCCGTCTCTGCCGAGAATACCGTTACGTCTATGGAAGAAATGGTCTCGAGCATATCCCATGTTGCAAACAACGCCCAGGACCTCTCGTCTGCGGTTGATTCCACTTCGGTATCCATCGAGGAATTGTCCGCAACCATCAAAGAAGTGGCCCAGAAGGGCGGAGAGCTTACGGCAGCCTCGGAAGAGACGCTGGCTGCGATAGAAGAGATTTCTTCTTCAGTCAAGGAAGTTGAAATGAGCGCAAAGGAATCAGCCATGCTTTCCGAGAAGGTGAAGAATGACGCTTCGACCCTGGGTCTGGCAGCAGTGGAAAAAACAATAGACGGGATGCAGAATATCAAATTATCGGTAGAAAAAACGGCCAATGTGATCATGAAATTAGGCGGCAGGTCCGATGAGATCGGGAAGATCCTGAACGTTATAGATGACATTACGGACCAGACAACGCTGCTTGCCCTGAATGCGGCAATACTCGCCGCCCAGGCAGGCGAGCACGGCAAAGGTTTTTCCGTTGTTGCTGATGAGATAAAGGACCTTGCGGAAAGGACCTCCTTCTCAACACAGGAGATAGCCTCTCTCATCCAGGCCGTTCAAAAAGAGGTCAAAGACGCCATCAGCGCAATGAACGACGGCCTCAGGTCCGTAGAAGAAGGCTTCAGGGTCGCGAGTGATGCGGGAGCCGCCCTGAGCAAGATTGTTGAGAGTTCCAAACAGTCGGCGGAGATGTCCTTTTCCATTGAGCGTTCAACAACAGAGCAGGCAAAGGCGGCCCGCCTTGTCACCGAGGCGATGGAAAAGGTAAAGAATATGGTATCCCAGGTTGCAAAGGCAACATCCGAACAGAGTAAAGGGGCCAATCTAATAACAAAGGCCACCGAGAAAGTAAGGGATGTCGCCAACCGTGTGAAGCTCGCCACTGAAGAGCAGCAGATTAGCGCGCGGTTTATTTCCGAGTCTATGGAGCAGATATCGGGAAAAAGCCAGCAGATCGCCAAGGCCATTAATGAACAAAGGGCGGGTTCAAACCAGATATTCATCTCAATCGAAAAGATAAAAGACATCCCGAAAAATAATATCGGCATCATCTCGGATATCGACCAGTCATTAAAAGGTTTGTTCAGGAACACCGAAAAGGTAAACAGGCAGATGCAGAGGCTCAAGATATCGGAGGAGGTCCCCGGCTCTGAACCTGCCGATACAGTGAACAGGACGCCGGAGATGCAGGCCGGGGATAAACAGGAAGGTTGAGGGAACGGAATACATGGTGTCGGAAAAACAAAAGGACGCTCAAAAATATGCCGTGTTTAAAATCGGCGAAGAGGATTTCGGGGTGGAGATCAACAGGGTTGTTGAAATCCTGAGCACACAGAAAGTCCATTCAATCCCCGATCTTCCGGACTTCCTGTCCGGTGTTATAGCTGTAAGAGGTCAGATAATCCCCCTTCTTGATCTTAGAAAAAGGTTCGGCATAATAGCATCATCAAAAAAGGAACTGATTATCGTTATAAAATACGACAATGAAAAGATCGGCGTTCTTGTAGATCATGTAAAGGAAATCATTTCTCTTGGAAAAGATGAGATTACAAGTCCGCCCGCCATATTCAAGGGTCTGAAAAGAAAGTACCTTGCCGGGATCGGGAAGAAAGACGACGGAGTGATTATTATCCTTAATGTGGACGACCTTCTTACTTCGGAAGAGAGGATAATACTGAAGGAGGCTGAAGACGTCCTTGAGGAAGATGCCGGAACTGGAAAAACAGCTTAAAGACGAAGACGTAGAAATAAGACGCGAGGCGGTTGAAAGTCTCAGAGGGAAAGCGGGCACTGTTTATGTCAATCTTCTCCTGAATGCCATGGAGGACATGAGCTGGAGGGTCAGACACAGCGCTACGGATATCCTCCTTGAAGAACATCCCGTCGAAGCCTATATCCACGGACTGATAAAACTTCTCTACCGCGACGAGAACGCGGGCGCAAGGAACTCCTCTATAGAAGCCCTTGTAAGGCTGAACAGGAAGGCGACCCCTTTTTTACTGGAGGCATTCAATACACCCAATAAAGATGTAAGGAAATTTATTATCGACGTCCTGGGAGAATTTAGGGATGACCGTTCCCTTTCCCTGATGCTGAATGCATTAAAGGATGACGATGAGAATGTCAGGGTAACGGCAATAGAGCATATCGGAAAGGTCGGGGAGTCTTCGGTTGTAGAAGCCCTGATCGGGATTATAGAAAACGGCGACCTGTGGACTTCCTATCCGGCAGTGGACGCCCTCGGAAGGATCGGGGACAGGCAGGCCGTTCCCGCACTGATAAAAGCTCTCGGCAGCAAGCCTCTCAGAGCGGCAGCCGTAAAATCGCTGGGACGTATCGGCGACCCTGCAAGCCTTGCATATGTGGTCCCCTTTATTGAAGACTCCTCGAAAACTATCCGGGAGGAAACCCTCCGGAGCATGGAGAGATTCTATCGCAAAGGCGTTAGCGAAGAACTTATTACCGATGAGATAAAAAGGCTTATCGGCGACAGGATACTTGATATTCTTATATCTTATGCAATATCTCAAAAACCCGAAGTAAAGATTTCCGCTATCCTGATCCTCGGGCTCTTAAAAGATGAACGGGCCTTTGCCCCTTTGCTTGAGATTTCACAGGAAGAAGAGTTTGCCGAAGACGTCAAGCGCGCCTTTGTTTTTATCGGCAATGACAGGCCCGAGTCTCTGTTAAAGCTCTTTGACACCGAGAATACTTATCAGAAACGCTTTATATGCGAGGTGGCCGGAAGAATAGCCTCGCCGGTTTACTATCCAGTTTTTGAAAAGTTTTTGTATGACGAAGACGGACATATCCGTTCCCTTGCCGCCATAGCGTTGTCACGAATTCAGGACGCGAGGGCCATAGAGAAGTTAAAAATACTTTTGGCCGATCCATACGAGGACGTACAGGAGGCGGCTGTTGAAGCCCTGTCGGGCTTCGGTCCGCTCCTTTCCGTTGATGAACTGATATTATTGCTGCATGATGCAAATCCGACCCTCAGAAAAAACGCCGCCCTTTTGCTCGGAAATATCGGAGCAAAGGATGCAGTCCCCGACCTTGGTTTCACCCTCAAGGATGGCAACGTAGACGTCAGGAAAGCGTGTATTCAGGCTTTTTCCAGGTTGGGGACGGAAGATTCCATCAGGTTCCTCATGCTTGCGCTTACCGATGAAGACCCCTATATCCGAGTTTCCTCGGCAATCAGTCTCGGCCGGACCGGTGGAGAAGGGGTTTTTGAAGCCCTGTCTCTTCTCATTTCAGATTCCGACGATTCCGTTCGTGTTGCAATAGCAAAGGCCTTAGGCATGTTGAAAGACAAAAGGGCGGTGAAGCTCCTGATGGAACTTCTTTCAGACAGGAACGGCTTTGTTGTAACGACGACTATTGAATCCCTGAGCAGAATAAACGGAGACCCGGCAAAGTCGGCATTGCTGCAAATGCTCGAACATGATGACAGGGAAGTAAGAAGGACCGCAATCAAGGCGCTCTCATCTTTTAACGATGTCGAAGGGGAGATATTGCCTTTTCTCAAGGATGGCGACTGGGCAACGAGAAAAGCTGCGGCAGAGGCTTTAGGAAAAAACCCGCAGGGAGCGGTAAAAAAAGAACTTGAAAGACTCCTTGATTCGGAGGAAGACCCGATAGTTAAAAAGGTTGTCGAAGATAGCCTGAAAAAACACTCAATGGTCGTCGGTCAATAATCGCTATATGTTTGAGAAAGAAGAGATTATACCTTTAGAAGAAGACGTGTTCAGGCTCCTGAGAGACCTCATAAGAGATTACTGCGGCATATATTTTGACGATGAGATGCGGTATCTGCTTGAGAAAAGGCTCTCCAGAAGGGTTAAACACCGTCACTTCAATAAATTCAGGGATTACTTCAGATATCTTCTGTACGACAAAAACCGGGATGAGGAGCTTATATCCATTGTGGACATCCTCACGGTCAACGAGACTTATTTTTTCAGGGAACAAAACCAGCTCAAAACGTTTAGTGAAGAGATTCTCCCCGAACTCCGGGAGACGAATAAGGACAAAAGAAAACTGAGGATCTGGTCCGCAGGGTGCTCGACCGGCGAGGAGCCATATACGATTGCTATGCTGATCCTTGAAATGGGCTTGTTCTATAACTGGAATATCGAGATAACCGGGAGCGACATCAACCAGAGGGTGCTTCAGGTCGCAAGAAGCGGCTTGTACAGAAAAAATTCTTTCAGGACAACGGACAGGTTTTTTCTGAAAAAATATTTCAGTGAAGAAGACAGCCTTTGCAGAATAACGGATGCCGTAAAAAAGCATGTCAATTTCAACCATTTGAACCTTATTGATCCCTTCAAGGTGAAATTAGTAGGTCCGATGGACGCCATATTCTGCAGGAATGTGCTTATCTATTTCGACCATCCGTCGAGGAGAAGGGTCATAGAAATGTTCTACGACAGGCTTTCAGAAGGAGGGTATTTACTTCTGGGGCATGCCGAATCACTGATGAATATTTCCACCGCCTTTACCCTCAGACATTTCAAATATGATATGGTATATCAGAAACCTTTACGTAAAGGAGCGCCTATAGATGTCTAAGATAAAAGTACTCATTGTCGACGACTCTGCATACAGCAGACAGACGATCAAAAAAATGCTCGAAACGGATTCCCATATCGAAGTCGCAGGGGTATCGTCTGACGGTCTCGATGCTATGTCAAAAACCATCAGGCTCAAACCTGATCTTATAACGCTTGACCTCGAAATGCCTGAAATGGACGGGTTTACATTCCTCAGGTGGCTGATGAAAAACAGGCCGACTCCCGTCATCATTATCAGTTCCTATTCGGATTCAAAGACCGTTTTCAAGGCGCTGGAACTTGGGGCAGCCGACTTCATTGCAAAACCTCCCAGGATATCCTCGCCCGAATATCAGGACATGGTGAGGGACCTGCTCCTTAAGGTCAAGGGGATGAAGTCCCTCCGGCTTGACAGGCTGAGCAGGAATCTCGAGCTTGTTGAACAGGAAGAACCTCGGAAGTCTGCGCCGTCCATCCGGGAATATAACATTGAAGCCGTTGCCATCGGTTCCTCGACAGGAGGCCCTTCCGCTCTGAATATAATTCTGACGAGGCTCCCGGCGGATTTCCCTGCAGGGGTGGCTATCAGCCAGCATATGCCTAAAGGGTTTACCGCTTCGTTTGCGGAGAGGCTGAACGGTATCTGCAAGATAAGGATTAAAGAGGCGCAGGAAGGCGATGAACTGGAGACCGGTACGGCCCTTATCTGTCCGGGCGGCGCCCATATGATTTTCCGAAAGATAGGCAGAAGGGTAGTGGCCGCTTTAAAAGAGACGAAAGCTTCCGATAAATATGTGCCTTCCGTCGACGCCATGATGTCATCTATTGCCGGGATATTCGGGCGGAAGGCTATGGGGGTCGTGCTTACCGGTATGGGGAATGACGGGACGTCGGGGATGCTGGACATTCAAAAAGCCGGGGGTTATACTATAGTGGAATCGGAGGATACGGCGGTCGTATTCGGTATGCCGGCCGAGGTTATAAAGGCGGGCGCTGCGGGGAGGATCTTACCGATATCAGAGATACCGGGTGAAATGCTGCGGTTCATTAAAAAAGTGAAAAAGAAGGACATTGACCTGTAGGCGGAGGATATATGGAAAAGGAGGCAGGCATATTGAAAAAGGCCGAGGAGTTTCTTCAGATATTCAAAAAAGGCGAAGAATTCACCAAGGACCTTATAAAGGAGAATGAAAGGCTCAGGTTCAGGATGGCCCAGCTTGAAGAAGCCATTCGGAATACGGGGAATGAGGAAAAAATTCAGCTTTATGAAGAGCGGATAAAAATACTCGACCGGGAGATCAATTCACTTACCGAAAGATACCGGAAGGTCGAGGAAGAAAATAAAGATTTTGCATCAAAATATCTTGAAGTTGAAACCGAGAACAACAACCTCGCCAACCTTTACGTTGCCAGTTATCAACTGCATTCCACGCTTGATTTTAACGAAGTCCTCAGGATAGTCATGGAGATAATCATCAATCTGATAGGCGCGGAGCGGTTCACCATCTTCCTTATGGACGAAAAGACAAATGAACTTGTGCCGGTGGCTGCCGAAGGCTTATCGCTTGGCGAACTGCCGAAGGTGAAATTAGGGGAAGGAACAATCGGAGGCGTTGCAAGGGAGGGAGTGAGCTGTTTTGCTGAAAATCCGGGAGAGAATACGGGGCAGAGTCCTGATCTTACAAAGCCGTTCGTTTGCATTCCTCTTAAGATAAAGGAGCACGTTATCGGCGTCATATCCATCTATTCGCTCTTTACGCAGAAAAAAGCCTTCAGTAATATTGACTATGAGCTTTTCGGTCTGCTTGCAGGCCATGCAGCTACGGCGATATTTTCATCTAAACTTTATACGCAGTCGGAGAGGAAGCTTACAACGATACAGAGTTTTCTCGATCTTCTGAAAGAAAAGCCGAAAAGATAAGGAGGTACCGATGCCGAATATCCTTGTTGTTGAAGACTCACCGACCATGAGACAGCTTATAGGGTTTGCTATAAAGAGAATTGCCGATGCAAAGGTCATTGAAGCCACTGACGGCGTTGACGCTCTTAAAAAACTATCTACGCAAAAGGTTGACATTATCCTCGCCGATATAAACATGCCGATCATGGACGGCCTGAAGCTTGTCAGCCTTGTAAGGAACAACCCATCTTACAAGAGCATTCCCATCATAATGATTACTACTGAAGGGGCTGAAGAGGACAAGAAAAAGGCGCTTGCTATCGGCGCCAACGCTTATCTTACGAAGCCGATACAGACGCAGGAACTGATGAAGCTGGTAAGCAGTTTCCTGACGTAACCCCTGTTACAAGGATCAACCCTCACATTTTGGACAGTAAAATTTTCCGCAGAACCATGTTGCTTCATGTGAAAAATCGGGGATCAGGCTGAAGAGCATCGCCTGTTGACAGTTCGGACATTTCAGTCCGTTCAGACTGAAATCCGAAGCGAGCTTCGCTGCATCGTAAGTGTCGTTTCTGATTTCCAGAGAATAGCGGGCGACTCCCTGAGTTTTTAATTTTTGACTGAGGATAAGCCTTATCTTTTCGACAACTTTTTCAGGTTTTGACGTCGCCTTGACAAAATAACCGGCTGCACCGAGGTTCAATGCCCTCTCAATTTCTTCAGGCTGGCCTTTTGCAGAGAAGACAAGCACCGGAATACCGGAGAGCTTAGGATCGGTTTTAACTACCTGCAGGACTTTATATCCGTCCATGACAGGCATCATTAGGTCGAGCAGGATAAGGTCCGGTTTTTCCTGCGATAGGATTTTGATGGCCTCCATCCCGTTGTCCGCAGTTACAACTGTAAACTCTTCCAGAAGCAGCTTGTTCCTGTACATCTGCTGTATAACCTTGGAATCTTCCACCAATAATATCTTGTCCCGCATTATCTAAGATTGTAATGATGAATATGGCCTATGTCAACAAATACTTTCCGGTAGGCTATACTGCGGCTATATATATTATTCCGAAGGGCGTAAGAGGAATTTATGAATTATGATAAATGGAGTTGGGATATGGCTTTTAAGAGGGTTTCTTTGGAGGTTTTCAGATTGCCTTTTATTTTGCAGCCTGCCGCATTTTTGTGTCCGCCGCCTTCGAAGAGCGAGGCTATGCCGGCAACGTTTACGTCCCCCTTTGAACGGAGGCTGATTTTCCAGTGATTGCGGTCCATCTGCCTGAGAAAGGCGGATATCTTCACATTCCTTATCATTCTCGGAAAGTTGGCAAAATTCTCCGTGTCCTCGGGACCGGTGTTTGTCTTGTTGAACATCCGTCTTGTTACAAAGGTCAGGGCAACTTCGTCCCTTATTTCAAGCGTGTTCAGCACCATAACGAGCAGGGCAAACCGTCTGTCAGTCCACATTTCATAGAGGCTGTTTGATATAAGCGCGGGATTCGCGCCTGCTTCGATAAGTTCGGCGCCGACCTTCAGGACTTCGGCAGTCGTGTTGGCGTATCTGAAAGCTCCGGTATCGATTACAATGGCTGTATAGAGATTGACTGCAATATCCCGTGTTAGCGCAAATCCGGACTCCCTGAGGAGATAAAAAATCAGCAGTCCCGTAGCCGCGGCGTCAGGCGCCACCCATTTTATCTGTCCGAAGTCTTTTTCAGTCTCATGATGGTCAATAACGCAGGAATGTCTGAAATCCATTTCCTCAAGTCCGACCCTGTCGGGGCTGTTGCAGTCGACCAGAATAAGGTTGAAGGACGAGGTATCAAGCCCCTGGAGCGAATGTATGAATTTATTCTGACCGGGCAAAAACCTGTAGAATTCGGGCACGGGGTCGCGGTCATACACGGTAACTTTTTTCCCGGTCGATTCAAGGGCCAAAGCAAGGCCGAGCGCCGAGCCGATGGCGTCACCATCGGGATTGATATGTGTAGTTATAAGGAAATTATCTTCGGTTTTTAAAAAAGAGACGAGGTCATGAGGAACCTTCACTTTTCCTCCTGATCTCATCAAGAAGATGTTCTATCCGGTTGCCGTATTCTATGGCGGTATCCAGTCTGAAATCAAGTGAGGGGATGTTCCTTATCCGTAGTCTTTTTGACAGTTCAGTCCGGAAAAAACTTTTTGCGGCATTCAGGATCTCAAGGGAGAGTTTCTTCTCCTCCTCTTTAAGAACGCTGATATACACGAAGGCGATCTTGAGATCGTCCGTGAGATCAACCCCGGTAACGGTGATAAAACCGAGTCTCGGGTCCTTGATTTTATAAACTATAATATCGGCTATTTCTTCTCTCAGAAGATCGCCGACTCTCTGGGAACGTTTATATGGAAGCATAACTACCTCATAAATTCTAAAATCTAAATTCTAAAAATAGACAAGCCCTTGCCGGATTGGAATTAAGATAACTGCTATTTGTTTCGTTTAGAATTCAGGATTTAGATTTTAGCGTTTTAATTCTTACAGCTTTGCGGCTATCTTTTCTATAATATAATTTTCGAATATATCGCCGGCCTTTATATCATTGAAGTTTTCAATCATGATGCCGCATTCATATCCGGCCTGCACTTCCTTGGTATCTTCTTTGAACCTTTTCAGAGAAGCTATTTTGCCCTCATACACGACGATATTGTTTCTGATGACCCTCATACCGTCGCTCGTCCTGATCATAGTGCCGTCGAGCACGTAGCATCCGGCAACCGTTCCGATCCTTGATATAGGAAATACCTGACGGACTTCAGCCCTGCCGAGTATTTTTTCTTTGAAAGTAGGTTCCAGGAGACCTTCAAGCGCCTTTTTAACGTCTTCAATGGCCTCATAGATCACATTGTAAAGCCTGATATCCACGCCCTCTTTTTCGGCAATCTGGTAGGCTTTCAATTCCGGCCTAACATTAAATCCGATGATAATAGCGCTGGAG
>JBAZWR010000049.1:0-17023 GCA_041660325.1 Thermodesulfovibrionales bacterium
AGGATTGATAAACAAACCCTGCATCTTTAGAAACCATGTTATCAGGCACTGCCAGCCAGGCTTTGATGCCCTCCTCAACCAGCGTTCCGTCCTTTGTAGCATCCAGCCAGGAGTTATAAACAAAGTTTGCTTCTTTAGAAACCATGTTATCAGGCACTGCCAGCCAGGCTTTGATGCCCTCCTCAACCAGCGTTCCGTCCTTTGTAGCATCCAGCCAGGATTTATAAACAAAGTTTGCTTCTTTAGAAACCATGTTATCAGGCACTGCCAGCCAGGCTTTGATGCCCGTTTCGATTATTTCTTTTTTCCCGCCATGGCCCAACCAGGCTCGGATTATAAAACTGAAATGGCTTGTCTTACCCTGTACGTCACTCCATTTATTTACAGCGTAAGCGACGGAATCAGGAGGAAGTCCAGCACTCAGCCATGCCACAATCAGGTAATGGGTTTGAAATAAGGCAGGAAAGCTATTAATCCATTTAATAGCAAATGGTGATATCTCTGCAGGAAATAACTTAAGACCGCAGGTTAAAACAAAATTGCTTCTGGAAATATTGTCCGCGGATTTGATCAGCCATGTTTTTAAGTTATTCTTTTGCGTCGAGGTCATTTCCTCCAAACCTCCTTCCTTTGCCCATCGGGCCATCCAGCCAAGGGCATTCTGGATCTTTACGTCGCTTTCGGAGCCGTCCCAGACCGCACTTGGGCCGTTCAGCATTTCAAGTTTTTGTATTGGGCTCAAGGCTACAAACCTGATTAATATGTCGCGAACTTCCCGCCATGCGTCAGGTGATGATTCCATGTGTTTGGTAAACAAAGATAGCCAGCTTATTCTTTCCAGCGGGTTCTCATTTGCCAGGCGCTGCAAAGTTAAAAGTGCAGGGCGAAGGCAACCGGTATCTACGGCAGTTGAGATAAAGTTGTCCAGGAACAGCTCCACTGTTCGGGAGATTTTATTGAGATGGTTTATAATTATTCCGTCTGCCAGGACATCATGAATGGTGGCCCATACCGGACTTTCGGAGGTTTCATCCGACGGGTGCTCTTCAATCCACTCATCCTCCGCCAGTATTTCAAACAGTTTTCCAAAGCGAGCACTATCGAGTGTGGCAACGTTTCCCATCGGGATAGGGAAAAGACCTGCCAGTGTTGCCAACTCTTTTTCCGCCCCCGGAAAATTTAAATCCACTCGCCTCGTAACCCATTCACCGAAATCCTCCGTTCCTATGAGGTTATCAAGTTCATCAGTCCTTCCTGTATCTTTTAAGAACGCCATAAAGACTGCAAAAACTGGGATGTCATGACAAGCCTTAATATGACGGTAGTCTGTCTGCAAGCCTGCTCTTTGAAGTATGTGTTGGACAGCATGTTGGCGATAGGTAATTGACCAGACTCCTTCGTCGGACAGGTTCAACGCCTTGTGGGGAATGCGGCCTTTTACGGCAGATTGGTAATAACTTGTCCTGCAACTGGCCACAAAACGGAGTTTACATCGCCATCCATCGTTAAATTCTATAATATCCTCAACAACCTGGCTAAACTCCCTTTGTGTTTCTATGTAATCGAACAGAAGAATCGTCGGTTGAGTATCGCCTATTGCTCTCGCAAGACGTTCTACCGTGTCGGAGTCGATTCGCCTGACCCTAAGCACCAGCCAGCCCTTCTTCTCACACATACGGGCAAGATGCAGTGCCACGCGGCTTTTTCCTAACCCGCCGCTGCCGGTAATTACAAGCCCATTTTCTTTGCTTGTGTCTAAGGCGGCGAACAACCTTTCTTCATCGAGAATATCAGTGCCTGCCGGAGCTGGGAATATTTCAAGATGCTTGGTACGGCTGTAATATTCAAGCTTGTCGTCATTTAGATATGAGCGGAATCCTTTTGATCTGGACGGAAGCTCAAGCGGTTCTAACCCAGGAATTCGGCTGTCCTTAAACCACTTAAAGAACAGGATAGGGCGTTCCTTCAGCTTTTCCTCAAGCCTGCCCCAATGAACAACTCGGACCTTAATATTCTGCAGATGTTGCAGATGCGGGCGACTCGCGGCCAAACCCTGAAAATCTGATAGGATTTGCTTTTCCAGACCGTCAACTTGATCCTGGTTTTTTAGTTCTGCGCTAATGCAATACAGATATTCAGTGATTGCAGGTGCGGTGTTGTACCAGGGGCCGTACTGAGATTGGCCTGGCGTTGGTCCACTGGGTGATACTAAGTGTTTTTGAAGTTTTTTATATACCGCTGCCCACTCAGCATAGGCAGCCTTAATGTCGCCGTCCTCCATGAATTTGCATTCGCCTATCATGCGATTGGAGCCTGCCGTATGGCTGAAATCTATACACCCATCTTTCCCTCTGGTTGGGAAGCAGTCTAAACCGGGATAGTCCATCGAAATAAGGTCTGCCACAAAATCCTGAAAAGCGACAGCAGCATCAGGGTAATCCGGTATAATATTTTTTAAGCTAAATTCAGGAATCAGCATGTTCACCTATACGTTTATGGGGTCAGACCTTGACCCGTGACAAATAAGGTCGCCACTTTCAGATTGTCCAATGTCAAGGGCAGACCTCTTTTCTTTCGTATCAATGTTTGTAGCTTCTTGTGTCATTATGTTTTCCGATTACCGTTCTTGTTGTATAACGAGTGCTTATGCAGTTTTCTGGATAACATCGCACAATTTTATCATTTCCGGTTACTTTTATCACAAAAAATGGTTTTCAAACTGCATAAGCACACCTATCGCTATATTATCGAGAAACTGTCCAATTCCATTTATACTCTGCACCATTGGATCATGTCCGGACTGTGTTTGTAACAGGAAGAAGCAAACTGAGCGCCGAAATCTTCCAGTGCGAGTGTTTCTATTCGAAATCATTCTCGATGCTAAAAAGAAAAAATGATAAGTTTAATTAGTCAAGAACGTACCCTTACTTCCTTATTTCATATCCATAAAGCTACGGCGTAAGAAAGGCATGGGGAAATATCACTCCATCAGCAAGAGGTGCGGAAAGCGGCAAACAACCGTAGGGTTAAATTCATCAGGATAAGCTGAACAAATAAAAATGAATGTTTTTCTCACTCAAATGTGGTCTCGCCGAAAGCCCCGATTCTGTTAAGTGCTTTAAGAAAATTATTAATAAGAAGGGGATTGAAATCCTTTCCCGCCGTTTCTTTCAGAAGTAAAACAATAGCTTGCAAATCAACTGTCAGTCCGTCGGCAAGACGCGCAAAAAGTCTTCTCTACGAGTCGTAGGGGAGTTTTTATCATGTCCTCCATCTTTGTCCCAGTGCCACAAGAATAACTCCAGCGCTGATGATTACCATTGCTGTAACTCCGGTAACGGTAATTTTTTCTCCTGCGAACAATATGCCGAGCGCCACGGCGACAGCGGGGTTCACATAGGCATAGCTTGTTGCCAAAGCCGGACGTACTTTTCTTAAGAGATAGACATAGGCGCTAAAGGCGATGAGCGAGCCAAAAAGCATCAGATAGAGAAGTGCACCAACGGCCCTTATCCCCGGTAAAACTTTGATCTGTTCACCGCAAAGGAAACTTGCAGCGAGCAATAACACCCCGCCTGACATCATTTGGACGGCAACCGACATCAGCCCTTTCGGCATCGACAGGTGACGGCTCCATGCCGATCCGAACGCCCAACAAACGGATGCCACAAGCAGAGCAATCGCGCCTACAGGGCTTGCCTTCATCTGGCTCTCCAAGTTTAAAAAGGCCACGCCTGCAAATCCGATAGCAATCCCTACCCATTCTAAACGATTAGGCCACCTCTTCCAAATACCTGAAAAGAGGACTGTCCAGAGCGGTACCGCGGCTACCCCCAGCGCAGCGAGTCCTGAGGATACCCATTGTTCGGCATAGACGACTCCTCCGTTTCCGCCAAGGAGAAGAAGACCGCCGACCAACGAACCGCCGATCCATTCATTACGGGTCGGAATAGGGGTATCCTTCATCCTGAGAAAAAAATATGTTCCTGCTCCGGTCAAAATAAATCGTATGCCCGCCATCATAAATGGCGGGAACCCTTCCAGAGCTAACCGTATTGCCAGATATGTCGATCCCCAAATGAAATAGAGGGAGAGTAAAGCCAGAAGAATCTTGCTTTTCTCTTCTTTTTTGAAATCTTCCATCTGTTTTTCTCCTTAAAAAATAAAAAGGCCACGGTTTTCACGCGGCCTTCGGGTTTTTTATTTTCGACTGATTGCTACAAGAATTCACCTCCAGCCTCAGCATTGAATCGCCAAGTCATCTTAAGAAATCTCTGAACAGTTAGAAAAATTACATAAACCATGCATCGACTATAAATCAAAAAGAGTTTTGACGTCAAGAGGCTGTAATGTAAAGGACCAATAGGATTTCATACTAAACACCCAAGTACAGGAATGTTGAAAAGGATATGAATAATTGATGGGTGAGAAAAGAAAGCTGAGCCGCAATGAAACCGGTATGTTGTTTAAGTCGGCAACGTCCCTCGTTAAATGTAGATTGTTACTTGATAGCGTCGAACTCGCTCTGATCGATGAAGTTAAGGTTGCTTCCTTCTTTACTGATTACCACTTTTGTAAGCGTGAGAGTATAACGACCGCCATCCTGCAAATTATTGGCATTACCCTTTGCATAGACTTTTTTCCCTCCCATAACGAGAGAGGCATATACTCGATAAAATCCTTCATTTTTAAGGACAAACTTGTAGGAACCGCCATTGGTTATCTGCCGGGCTTGCCCTACAAGAGACTTGACTTTGCCAATTTCTTTGACATATTTTATTTCTGACAGGTCATAACCCGTTTCATTCTTTACCACGACACTCGAATCCGCCTCAGCCTGTTGTAATGAAGATACTAAAAAAATTAATGTCAGCGAAAATACTATCCAATATCTAAGAAAGCTTTGTCTTTGTCTCATATTTGTCTCCTTTTCCAATTCGGACATAATAAAGAGGCGCTGCTCTAACTTTCTTCATCAAGTCCGCAAAAATAAATAATTTCATCGGTAGAGAAAGATCTAATATCGGTAATTTCCGACGCTTTTTCGTTACCCCATATTACCTATCCCTCCCTAAGAATTTGCTATTATCATCTTTGGTTTCTGCATTTGTCAATTTTCTATTTAGAAATGATTCATCCTCATTTATGTAAGCATCAAGCTATGAATGATAAACGGTGCTGATACATCCGGAAGAATTGACTTCTATATGAACTGTTAATCGCTATGGGGGTACCTCCAAGGCATAATGTTTCATTCGCACGTGCACAGGCAGCCCATATTCTTATTGAAGATTTTGGAATAATACTTGCAGAGGTTGCCCGGGATTTAGGGGTAACAACATCAGCAATATTCAACATGCTGAAAAGAAAAAATGATAAGTTTAATTAGTCAAGAACGTCCCCTTATTTCACCCTCACTTATTTCACCCTTCAAGGATTGGATGCTTTTTTACCTCACTCCATTCTGTTTCATCGAGTTTTGTATCTTTATTAAGGATATCTTTTGAGATGAACATTTTACCCATATCATGCAGCAGCCCCGCCAGCCCTATATCATAAAGGGCTTCACCACTTAAACCGAGAGATGCTGCCTGAAAAAACACATCTGTTCACTATATGCGATAATGTCTTATCGCAGGCTATGGGATATAATAAATAATTAATTTCAGGGGCCTATGAATATAGTTCGATAGCCGACCGGAGACATAACAATTGGAAATTTTAATTTTAGTAGTAGTTGTTGGAGCATTGGTCCTATCATTTTTGATCGGGAAACGGGCGTTGCGTAATCGGAGAATCAAACAATTGGCTGTTATGCCGTTTCCTGATGAGTGGGAAAGGATCCTGGAGAAAAATGTATCCCTCTACAGATACCTTCCTGATGCACTAAGGGAACAGCTCCATAACGACATTAAGATTTTTATAACTGAAAAGTATTTTGAAGGGCTGGGCGGGTTGGAAATAACTGATGAGATAAAGGTTACCATAGCGGCCGAGGCCTCCATGTTATTGCTGAATAGAAAAAACAGTGACTATCCCAAACTGTCCTCCATCCTCGTCTATCCAAGTGCTTATGTGACCAAACAAAGCACCGCTGTCGGCGGAGGGGTATATATTGAAGGACAGTCGGTTCGCTTAGGAGAATCCTGGCAGCATGGGTCGGTAGTCCTTGCCTGGGACAATGTAAGGCAGGGAGCAGTGAATTCTCAGGATGGTCACAATGTAGTACTCCACGAATTTGCCCATCAGCTGGATCAAGAGGATGGAATAGCTGACGGCGCTCCAATCCTTGAAAAACGTTCGAGCTATGCAACCTGGGCCCGTATTATGAGCAAGGAATATGAACAACTCAGGTCTAATGTAGAACACCATAAAAAAAGTGTTATGGATAAGTATGGAGCAACTAACCCGGCTGAATTTTTTGCCGTTGCCACCGAAACATTTTTCGAGAAACCGGTACAACTGAAGAAAAAAGCGCCTGATCTTTACGCTGAACTCAAGGGCTTTTATAATGTTGACCCCATTGAATGGTTGCAGAGTAAATCTTAATACCTTGGATTATTTCCTTACAAATAAAAGCTATCAGAAATTATAAAAAATTACTAAACTCTCAGAAATGGTCTCCGCTTTAATTTAAAATACATGTCTTTTGTGATACGATTTACTCATGGAAGGAATTATAACCGCCATTCATGGAGATGTTATAGAGGTCCAATTTGAAAAGGGTCTTCCGAACATTCATGATGCTCTTGTCGTCAAGAAGTCGGATGGAACGGACATTGTCCTGGAAGTCCACGACCATATCAGCAATACTACCATAAAATGCATAGCGCTCGGGTTTACTCAGGGACTGAAAAGGGGAATGGAGGTTATTTCTACCGGTGGTCCTCTCCGGGTCCCGATATGCAGCCAATGTCTTGGAAGGGCATTCAATGTCTTCGGTGCGCCGATAGACGGCTTGCCGCCGCTTGAACAATATACACTCGTGCCGATCCACAAAAGACCTCCTGTCCTTAAAGACCAGGTGACCACTTCGGGGATTCTTGAGACCGGTATAAAAATCATTGATCTCCTCTCACCATTTCCCAGAGGAGGGAAAATCGGTCTTTTCGGAGGAGCGGGTGTCGGAAAGACCGTGCTTTTGATGGAATTTATCTATAAAATCGCTAAAGGGTACTCGGGTATATCAATATTCTGTGGTGTTGGAGAAAGGATGAGGGAAGGTCACGAACTCTGGAAGGAGATGCAGCGGCAGGGCATCATAAACAATGCATTGCTTGTATTCGGACAGATGTGCGAATCTCCCGGTATACGCTTCAGAACTCCGCTGACGGCATTATCTTTTGCAGAATTCCTTAGGGACGAAATGAAAAAGGATATCCTTTTTCTCATGGACAATGTATACCGTTTTGTCCAGGCCGGCAATGAGGTTTCCGTCCTTCTCGGCCGGCTCTCGTCAAGGGTAGGGTATCAGCCGACTCTTCTTTCAGAACTTGCAGAGGTTGAGGAAAGGCTTGTATCAACAAAGAACGGTACGATTACGTCCGTTCAGGCAATTTATGTCCCTGCTGATGACATAACAGACCCTGCTGTTGCGAATGTGTTTCCACATCTCGACACAACAGTCGTCCTATCACGGGAAATAGCATCAAAGGGTCTCTATCCGGCTATTGATCCGCTGCTTTCTACCTCAAAATTTCTTAGTCCGGAGGACTTGGGAGAAAGACATTACGAAGTTTCCAGAAAAGTAAAGGAGCATCTCTCACGATACAAGGAATTGCTCGATATCATTTCAATGCTCGGGATAGAAGAACTCTCGCAGGCGGACAGGCTGATTGTGAAGAGGGCAAGAAGGCTTGAACGTTTTCTTACCCAGCCTTTTTTTCTTACAGAGGAGTTCACAGGCAGAAAAGGCAGACATGTTCCCCTCGACAAGACCCTTGAAGGCTGCGAGATGATATTGTCGGACAGGCTTGCAGATGTACCGGAAGAAGCATTTTTTATGATAGGGGACGTCGGGGAACTACGATGAGCGATTCATTATTCACTCTCAGAATAGTTACACCTCCGAAAACAGCCGAAAAACGTATAAAGGCTATCAGGCTGAAAGACGAAACCGGATTTTTTGGGATAATGAAAGGGCATATCAATTTCGTAACCGCCCTTGTGCCATCCCTCTGCTATTACCTTGATGAGAACGACAGGGAGGTGTTTCTTGCAGTTGATGGAGGGATAGTAAGTATTAAAGAGGGGATGATGACGATCACCTCCCGTGAAATATTTGAAAGCGATGATGCCGAAAAACTGGCTGAAATAATCGAGAATACAATGGTGAAAAAGGATTCTTCTGAACGTTCTTTTCTCAATATGATTAAAGGTTTTGAACAATCTTTTATGGAAAAGACTCTTGAATCCGTAAGGGGCGGGTCGTGATGGAAGATAAAAATTTTCCTAAAGACATCGGGAAATCTGCAAAGGAACTATTGGAAGCCAGAAAGGAGAAAGGCGGATTCTTGCACTATGCCTATGTCCTTGGTGTCGGCGGATGGCTGCTGGCGCTGCCTATTGTTGGAGGGGCCTATCTCGGAAAATATCTGGACAAGAAAATGGGCGGAAGCGGCGAGATATCATGGACTATTACCTTTATCATAATCGGAATTGCAGTCGGCTTTTATAATCTCTGGTACACCTTTATGAAGAGAGTTCGGAAATGAAAACCCTGAATGTTTTTCCGGAAAAGGTATTTTCCATTGGGCCTGTGCAGGTGACTGATACTGTTATCACAACATGGTTTGTAATGGCTGTCATAATAGCGATCTGTTATCTGTTTACAAGGAGGATGTCTATACAACCATCTACCGGTCAGGAGATCCTGGAGGGTATTTTTGAGGCCATAGAAACAACAGTGAAAGATGTCCTTCCCATAGACCCATGGCTTGTTATTCCGGTTTTAGGGACCCTCTGGATCATGATAGGCTTTTCAAATCTTGTCGGCATTCTGCCCATGGTGAAAACACCGACTGCCGATCTGAATACGACATTTGCCTTTGCTATACTATCCTACTCCATGACGCATGTCTTTGGGATAGCAACACAGGGACTGAAAGGATATATTGCTCATTACAAGGAACCAACGTGGATATTATTTCCTTTTCATCTCATAGCAGAGGTCAGCAGGACAATAGCACTTGCAGTGAGGCTGTTCGGCAATATGCTCAGCGGAGATATGATCGCATTGATACTTCTCGGCATAGTCGGATTTCTTGTCCCGGTGCCTTTTGATCTGCTGCATATTGTTATCGGGATTATACAGGCTTACATATTCGGCGTTTTGACGCTGGTGTTCATAGCCGGAGGAATACGGTCACAACCATAAAAGGAGGCTTAATATGGATGGATTAACGATCATTGTAGCTGTTTCAATATTCTCTGCGGGTCTTGCCATTGCAATCGGCGGCTATGGGCCGGCAAGGGCGCTTGGTGAGTCACTCTCGAAGGCCCTTGATTCGATAGCACGACAGCCTGAGGCAGCTACCTCGATTATGAGGACGCTTTTTGTCGGAATGGCTTTGATAGAATCAATTGCCATCTATGCTTTCGTCATAGCACTGATTATCCTTTTTGCAAATCCGCTAATCGGGTATGTCGTGAAATGAAATTCAATATCTGGACATTTCTCTTTCAGATAATAAACTTTCTTGTTCTGCTCTTCATCCTTAAGCGGGTTTTGTATAAGCCGATACGTGAGATCATAGAGAAGAGGAGAAGTCTTATCCGGCAACGCATCGAAGAGGCGGAGAAAACAAAAAAGGAAGCCATGGAATTGAAGGAGAACTATCAGCATGATATGGACGGACTGCATGAACTCAAATCCCTGATGCTCGAAAAAATGAATGAGGAAGTCGGGCAGGAGAGAAAAAAACTGATAGGCAGGGCTGAAGAAGAAGCGGCAAGGGTCATTGAGAAAGAAAAAGCCGTGTTTGATACGGAAAAAGCAAGGCACGAAGCTGAATTGAAGGATAAGGCGATTGAAGCTGTTACGCTCTTTGCAACAAATCTCTTGAAGGGTGTTTCAAATGAGGACCTCCATAAAGCCATATATGAAAAGCTTTTCATGGAACTCCGGGGAATAGCTTCTCATATGCCGGAGATAAAGGAAAAGGCCGGGCCGCTGACCGTTGATCTGGCCACAGCATATCCACTCAGTGAGGCTGAGACAAAAAAGTTCAGGGAAGCTATCGAATCTCTTCTCTCTCAGAGTGTGCTTCTCAACACAATAATTGATTCGTCCCTCATAGCGGGTATAAAGATTAAGGCTCATGATATGGTGTATGACTTATCATTGTCAGGTCAGATAAAGAAACTTGCCTTAAAGCTGAAAGAAACTGTCTGAATGGAAAAAGAGATGATCAGTTTTTTTGAGAAGATAAAAGAGGCGGTAATGAAAACGGACTTTTCCGTCGAGGTATCTCAGGAAGGCAAGGTGCTTTCTGTTGGAGACGGAATTGTGAAGGTCTCCGGTCTCCGGGATGCAAAGCTCTATGAACTCATAGAACTTGAAAGCGGTGATAAAGGCATTGTCTTTGACCTGGATGCTGAAAGTATCGGCATTGTCCTGCTTACGGAGCGGAACGGAATAAAGGCCGGAGACGGGGCATACAAGACGGAGCAGATTGTTTCCGTTCCTGCAGGAGAGGTCCTTCTGGGCAGGGTGCTTGATGCTCTCGGCAATCCTCTTGATGGGGGTCCTAAATCAGAACATAGTGCATACTATCCTGTGGAAAGAGAGGCCCCTTCACTCCTGCAGAGGGATTTCATAACCCAACCGCTCTATACCGGCATTAAGCTTATCGACGCCATGCTCCCCATAGGCAGGGGACAGAGAGAATTGATTATCGGCGACCCTTCAATAGGGAAAACCGCCGTAGCTATAGACACTATTATCAATCAGAAAAGTTCCGATGTTATCTCCATTTATGTTGCCATAGGACAGAAGATATCACACATCCTGAAGATCATCGAAGAGATACGGCAATATGGAGATATTTCAAAGACTATATTCGTAGTTGCTGACGCCTCAAATTCCATGGGACTTCAGTATATAGCTCCTTACAGCGCCACTGCTATTGCAGAGTATTTTCTGGATAAAGGCAGGGATGTACTTATTGTTTACGATGATCTTACCAAGCATGCAGAGGCATACCGTTCCTTGAGCCTTCTCCTGAAAAGACCGCCGGGCAGGGAGGCTTTCCCGGGGGATATATTCTTTATTCACTCCAGACTTCTCGAGAGGTCCGCTAAACTGAACCGGAAATCGGGCGGAGGTTCTCTGACCGCTTTTCCCATAGTCGAAACACAGCAGGGCAGGATATCATCTTATATTCCTACAAATCTTATCTCAATAACCGATGGACAGATATATCTGGACACCCTATTATTTAACAAAGGTATCCGTCCTGCCATCGATGTAGGAAAATCAGTATCAAGAATAGGCGGCAAGGCCCAGGTTGAAGCCATGAAGAAGGTAGCAGAAAGGCTCAAGATAGATTACTCGCGGTTTGCAGAAGTAGAAGTATTTACTAAATTCGGGGCGCATCTTGAGGACGAAACAGCAAAACTCATCAAGCGCGGAGAACGCATGAGGGAGGTACTCAAGCAGCCCCGGTTTCATCCCTTTACACTTTCAGCTATGGTATTGAGCTTCATTATTTTGGAATCAGGCATACTCGATGTTGTTGAAACCGCTTCGGCGGGAAAAGCCTGTACTGAAATTCTGAACAGGACACTGAGTGCACATGCAGAACTGGTGAATAAGATCGATCAGGAAGGAAGGCTCACAGATAAGGATATCGAAATGCTGATAAATTCCATCACCGCTGTTGAGATTTAGGCATGCCATACTCTGAAGATATCGAAAAAAAGATTAAATCTTTTTATTCAATAGAGGACATCATCAGTGCCATGAAGGCGTATGCCGGTGTAAGCATAAGACAGACGGAAGAGATTGTGCCGAACGTCAGAGAGTACGAAAAAAATATACTTTCCGTTATGACAGATTTGATCGTCAATTATCCTGATCTGAGATTGATGAAAAGCAATGGAGGTAACAGGATCATTATAGTCTTCGGCTCTTCACAGGGATTATGCGGAGCATATAATGAAAAAATCGCGGATGCCGTTGCCGAAGTGATTACAGACAAAGATGTCGTGTTTATCATTGGCAGAAGACTCGCATCATCGTTAGAGTTAAGGCAGATGACCTTCGAGAGTTATAGCGATTCCGTATTGAGCATCAGCGGTATACGGCCTGCATTAGAAAAAACCATTGTTCAGATAATGGACATCTACAGGAAGAAAGAATTTTATAATCTTACTTTTATTTTTACATCCGTTTTCGAAAACAAGGCACGGATTGTCATAGAACAAATTCTGCCGCCCGATATTGAAGGAATGCTTGCTAAGGGTCCGGATAATAGAGCGCCATTTACCTACCTTAATGCAGAGGTTATTTTTGCAAGGGCTTTGGAAGAACTCCTTTATATCAGCTTTTACCGGTGCTATGCAGAATCTTTGCGGAGCGAGAATTGGTATCGCCTGAGGAGCATGGAAGGAGCTTCGGAAACGGTAAAGAAGCATATCGTAGAACTCGGTTCTCTGCAAAAGTATATCAGACAGGAAGAGATTACGGAAGAGATGCTTGAGATACTGGGAAGCGGGATGTTCTACAGATGATACGAATGAGATAAGTGAATTCAAATATCCGTATTGACTTAGTCCCATAAAGTAGTTAGAGAAATTTAACACATTCAGACGGAAGTTTTTCGTACTCCTGCATGACCCTTAAAGAAACGTCACCAAATATATATTTTTGTTTTATTATAAATAATGGAAACGGACCTGATGGAAGTATTCAAAATAGCGATTATTATCGGATTAATCCCCGCGATTATAGCCCGAAACAAAGGGAAAAGCTTTATGTTATGGTGGTTTTATGGCGCTATGTTATTTATCGTGGCGTTGACGCATTCATTATTGATTAAACCCGGCAATCAAAAGGTCGAACAAAAGCCGACGTCGGAGAGAATGAAAAAATGTTCTTATTGTGCCGAATTTATAAAACCGGAAGCTAAAGTTTGTCAATATTGCGGTCGGTTGGTTTATGATTAAAAAAAAGAAATCCATTAAAAGAGCAATCGTTGACATTGATAACACACTGTGGCACTTTTGCGATGCATTTTATGAGGAACTGAGGAAGATTAACAAGACCTTTCCTACCCCTGAAAGTTGGACACACTGGGATCTGTGGGAAGGATATTGTACAGAGGATGAGTTTTATAATGCCGTAAATGCTGTTCATCTTAATCAGCATAGTGATAATAATTTACCATATCCGGAAGCCAAAGATTTCCTCATCAGCTTAAAAGAAAATGGTTATCACATCACGATAGCAAGTCATAGGTCTCCTGATTACAGAATACAGACTGAGAAATGGCTTGAGAAGCATGGACTGGTGCATGATGAATTACACCTTTCATTCCACAAGACCCAACTGTTTACCGAATCTACTGATGTTGTGGTGGATGATTCCCCACATGTATTGGAGAAGGCAGTTGATAAGGGAGTAATGGCTACAGGGCTGTTATTCCCGTGGAACCGAGATTATGCAGATAATGGATTTATGCTATTTGATAACCTGAATGAAGTTTTAAGCCATATCCTTGATAAGTAAATAACCTTTATGCAGGAGGGAAAAGTGTCCAATTCAAAAATAAAATCTTTTGCAAAACAAACATTAGGATGTCAATGTCCGGAAGAAGTATTTGATTTTATAGATTGTCAGCGTGATATCGAACTTTCCAATCAGATATTACTAACAAATAAAATCAATATCGGGAATCGTCTTCTAATTTATATTGTTGAGACAGATGACATTAATTTTATAAAAAATAATTTACCAACCATTTTCCAATTTGGGATAAAAGAAAGAGATAGCAAAGCGTTTAATAGGATCCGATTTGTCATAGCAACTAATAAAATTGAAGAAATAAAACTCATTGCTGAAAATATATTCAAAAACCTGACAGATAAGGATGATAAAATTCATCTCCATTTGATAAGTAAAAATGAATTCACTCAGTTCTAAAGCAAAAGTGCCTCCACTGAGTAGGCAGAGGCACTCCCGATTTCATAAACTATTTTACTGCATCCTTGAATGTCTTCCCTGCCGAGAACTTAGGAACTTTCCTTGCAGCGATTTTAATGGTAGCACCTGTCTGAGGATTACGCCCTATCCTTGCCTTCCTTTTCGATACTGAGAAAGTTCCGAAACCCACAAGTGCTACTTTGTTACCTTTTTTCAGCGTCTTGGTAACTGCATCAACAAAAGATTTGAGACATTTTTCTGCTGCTGCATTTGAGATGTCTGAGTCACTTGCCATTTTTTCTACGAGTTCAGTTTTTGTCATAGATACCCTCCTGAAAAATTGATTAAGAGAAAGTATACAGGAAGCAATAAAAGAAGGGAAGAAGGGGGCACGTGGAATTTTTCACGAATGCTTTTTCAAGTTTTTGAGTACTTATGCAGCCTTCAACGTGTTTGGTTGCAGGTGCACTGCAAATTATACTGGCATTTGGATGTCACAAAAGTTCAAAATAAAGTTTAAGATACCGTAACGTATTTAAAAATAATATGACATGGAGGAACTCACATGAAGATCGAACTTGAGGGGTCGTTACTCAAGATGATACCTGAGAACAACAGGGAAAAAGAAGAGCTAAACCAGCTATGGACTGTTATCATCGACTGTGTTGCGTATAATAAAAAACTGGTGCCAGTAGGCAAATATCTCCCAGGCATTCATGAGGTTGCAACCTTCAATATCGAGTAGGGTTTTTATATCAATCATAATTGTGCCAGTTGTTAATCATTGACATGATGTGATTGTTTCACACTTTTATTACATGGGAAGAACGCCATATTTATTTTCAAGACCTGAAATATGAAGCGAAGAATTATATAATGGAGCACTGAAGAGTAAAGATATATATTCATAATAACAATATTACCCGAAGTGTTTGTTAGATGAAGGATTCGCTAAAACTTCAGAACACCTGAAAACGTTTGTAAGGAGGTGAAGTCCATAAGCAACGGGTGTTTGTTATCGGTGCTGATCTATTCCTTCGTTGGAAGGGTGATGCATTTGTGCGAATAAGGTCTTAAAAAATGCATACCCTGAAAATATCTTTTTCGGGGCAATTCAAATTATCCCCTATAAACCAATCAGGGAAAGGTAATAGTAACGGTTTTTCCGCTCCAGCACTTATCGAAATTTCTTCCCGATACTGAAGCCGAATTAGCGGTTTGATCCGTTGCAATATATTGTTTTCTTGCTTCAATATGTGATAGTCTTTATAACTGTTTATTTTAGACAGGGTGCAATATGAATGTTGAACAGATATCCATATTTCTTGAGAACAAGTCGGGCAGACTTGCCGAGGTAACGGGTGTTCTGTATGAAGCAGGCATAAATATAAGGGCCCTTTATCTTGCCGATACGGCCGATTTCGGTATATTGAGACTTATCGTCAATGATACGGAAAAGGCGCGGCAGGTCCTGAAAGATAACGGTTTTACCGTTGAGAAAACGAAGGTTGTAGCCATTGAAGTGCCGGATAAACCGGGAGGACTGTCAAGTATCCTCAACACGATAAAAGATGAGGGGATAAACGTGGAATATATGTATGCCTTTGTCGAAAAAAGCGGAGAGAACGCCATTGTTATCTTTCGTTTTGATGAACTTGAAAAGTCGATCGATGTGTTGAGGAAAGCAGGCGTAAAGATAATGGAAGGAGAAGAACTCTCCGCGCTATAATAATATCTTAATTAAGGGAGGAGATTATGAAAAGAGCAACGAAAAAGTTTTTTGTAGTATCTCTTGCCGTATTGTCCGTTTTTCTTCTGGTAGTGAATGCTTATGCAAAAGAACCGTATAAGATAGGAGCGCTTTTCGCGGTAACCGGACCGGCTTCTTTTTTAGGGGAACCTGAAAAAAATACTGCAATCATGCTCCAGGAGCAGATTAATAAAGCGGGCGGGATAAACGGACATCCCCTGGAAATTATTATCGAGGACACAAAGAGTGATGAAACACAAGCTGTTCTCTCCGCTAAAAAGCTTCTCGAAAACGATAAGGTCCTGGCCATTGTAGGGCCGTCTACTACAGGTGAATCAATGGCATTGGTGCCTATTCTTAATAATGCCAACACCCCTCTTCTTTCCTGTGCAGCCGGAGCTCCTATAACCCAGCCTGTCAAAGATCGGGCCTGGATTTTCAAAACACCCCAGTATGACATCAGTGCAGTTGAAGCTATTTATGGCTATATGAAAAAGCAGGGTATAAGCAAGGTCGGAATCATCACCATATCAACCGGCTTTGGCGACGCGGGGAAAAAGGCGCTCATGGAAATGGCGCCTAAATATGGTATGAATATTGTTGCGGAGGAGAAATACGGTCCAAAAGATTCAGACATGACGACCCAGCTTACCAAGATTAAGGCGGCAGGCGCTCAGGCAGTCATCAACTGGTCGGTAGGGCCGGGTCAGGTAATTGTGACGAAAAACTGGCAGGCCCTCAAAATGGGGATACCCCTCTATCAAAGCCACGGCTGGGGAAGCAAGAAAAACATTGAGCTGGCTGGAAAGGCGGCGGAAGGCGTCATAGCTCCTCTCGGAAGATTGGTTGTCTGGGACAAACTTTCGGATAAGCACCCGCAAAAAGCTTTATTGAAAAAGTATACAAAGGATTACGAGTTAAAATATAAGGGCGAGCCGGGTACGTTCGGCGGACATGCGTACGATTCAATCATGATGATAACGGAAGCCTTGAAAAAAGTCGGTCCCGATAAAAAGAAGATCAAAGATTATATCGAGACTAAGATCAAGAAATGGCCCGGCACGGGCGGTGTCTTTAATATATCACCGGATGACCACTGCGGATTAGATAAGAGCGCCTTTGAGATGGTT
>JBAZWR010000050.1:0-17022 GCA_041660325.1 Thermodesulfovibrionales bacterium
CACCTTTCTCCCCTTAATCATTACCGATAGACTGATCTTTATTTCATCAGGCATTTTCTTTGTAATCCCGGTATCCCAGGTCTTCACCCATTTATCCTGATATTTCGCTTCTATGGTGAATTCTTCCAGATCCTCGATAATATCGGCCCCTTCGGATTCTTCCTTTCCGAATGAGGACCCTATTTTTTTGAAAAGGGTCCGTTTCCTGTCCTTTTCTTCCATGTAGTATGAAATCTTTGAAAGGCCGGGCCTTAATGTCGTAAATGCCGTAAATTCAAGCTGCGTCGCCTGTTTTCCGTAAAGGTCTTTGTCGAGGATTTTTACAAATGTCTTTTCGTTGTTATCGTTGTAATAGACGGACTCAAGTTCTCTTCTTAATATATCAATGGCCTTCCTCGACTCCTGCAATTTTGTCATAGATTCATCCATGTCCTCCATCGCTCTGCTGCTCAGGAAAAAAGTGCCGTACAGGGCCGTGAGCACTATAGAGAGAATAGCAACGGCAATCAGGACTTCGAGAAGGGTGAAACCCTTTTTCTGAAGGATGAAGGATGCATTGCGAAGGATGAAGGATGAAGGATGAAGGATGAAAAATAAAATCCTTTTGTTAAGTGTTCGTCTCTTTCTTATTTCATCCCTCATAATTCATCCTTCATAATTATTTGTTAATTCATCCTTATTTGTATACATATTGATTGAGCTTAACCTCTTCTTTGCCTGCGGTCACGATAACGGTAATTTCGTTTACTCCGGGATATGGCGAGTCTTTAACGACAGTTTCATAGGTATAGGCTTCATAGGGCGATTCAAATTTTCCTTTTTTACTTTCGGGTTTCTTTTCCAGTTCGGTCAGGGCGCTCTTTGCCAGCAATGTAGCGACCGTTACGGTTTCCTGTCTTTCAACAATACCTAATTGATAGTTCACCGTAGATATGAGAGTTATTAGAAGTCCGCTGATAATCGCAAGCGCAATGAGGACCTCCAGAAGGGTGAAACCCTTTTCATCCCTCATAATTTATTTTGACTTTCCCGCTAAGGTGGTTTAATGTGACGGTGACATTTTTTTTCTCTCTGCTCATATGTACGCTCAGATTCTCTTTTATTCCAAGCGGGTCAAAGAAAACAATCAATTCTCCTTTGTTGACCATTCCGTTCGCCTGTGTTGTCACGCCGGTCAGGTCTTCAAATCCCTTTGTCTTCTCGCCTTCGGGACCTTTCCAGAAAACCCTGTTTTTATCGAGATCGAATTTTATGACAAAGGTCTCCTTTCTCGATGAAGCGCTGTCGTTCATATACCTCAGTATCGAAGCCATTTCCCTTGCCTCCGCTTTCAGCCTGTTCTCTCCGAAAACGGCAAACGACGGGAAAACAACGGCAAGTACAAGGGAGACGATAAAGAGGGCAACGATCAGTTCAAGCAGAGTAAAACCCTTCTTGAAATTGTAAAATGATATTTGCATTTTACAATGATGATTTTGCATTCTATTTTTTATTGCATATCCCAGCTCATTATATCGGCGTCTTTTCCCTCGCCGCCTTCTCTTCCGTCGGCGCCCAGACTGGCAATGTCAAAATCTCCGTGCAGACCGGGACTGATATATATATAAGGGTTGTTCCACGGATCAAATGGGATTTTCTTTTGTTCGAGATAGCCGCCCTCACGGTATTTCTGCGGTATCTGTCCCATTGCCGGTTTTTCGACAAGCGCGGCAAGTCCCTGCTCGGTAGCCGGATAGAATCCGTTGTCGAGTTTGAACAGCTTGAGTGCGGTCTCGAAATTCTTTATCTGCACCTTAGCCTCGGCAATACGCGCATCATCCGTCCTCCCGATAATCTTAGGCGCCACAATAGCCGCAAGGAGACCGAGTATAAACACAACCACGATAATTTCAAGAAGAGTAAACCCCTTATTATTGTCCATTTATTCCTCCCATTTATTTTTATGCGGACAGGCGGGACGCCCGTCCTACGGTCTCAACTCCGTGTCTCTGTGGTTTATTTTGCATTCCTTTTTTATATGTTGGCGCATTATTTTATCAACTGGTTCAACTGGAATATCGGCAGGAGGACTGCGAGGACTATTAGTCCGACGATTATCCCCATGCAGAGGATCATGACCGGTTCGAGGAGCGCAAGCGCCTTCTGCACCTTTCTCGAAAATTCTTCTTCATAGGCGCCGGCAGCCTTGTTCAGAACGCCGGCCAACTGTCCGCTCTTCTCGCCTGTCGAGATCAACTGAAGCAGCACCGGCGGGAACCCGTCAAGGGAAGCTGAAAGCCGTGCGCCTTCGGAGACCCGTTTCCCGGATTCGAGGACCTTTGTCTCAAGCGCCTTGTTGCCTATGGACTTTGCGGCAAGTTCGAGGGCCCTCAACACCGGCAGCCCGCCTTCAAGCAGAAAACCCAAAGTCCTTGCAAAGCGGCCATAGTAAAGGCTTTGAAGGACATTGCCGGGTAGTCGCAAAATAGTGCGGTCGATCAGTAATCTGTTGTTCTCTTTCAGTCTTTTTAATCCGAATATGCCTGCCGCAAAAAGACCGGCGAGAAGCCACCAGTATTTCTGAACAATATCACTGACGGTTATAAGCACAACGGTGATAAAAGGCAGGGCGCTCTGCGTGTCCTTGAATATCTTCGTTATCTTCGGTATGACAAAAACAAAAAGGAAAGAAAGGACTATGAACCCGATACAGATCATAAACAGGGGATATATCATCGCCGTCCTGACTTTCGATCTCAGGGTTTCCTGTGATTCAAGAAAATCAGCCATGCGTCCAAGAACGGCGTCGAGGGTCCCGCTTGCCTCTCCTGCGGCCACCATATTGACATAGAATTCGGGGAAGACGCTGCCGTAGGCTTCAAGGGCCTTTGAAAAACTTGCGCCTGCCGAGACATTCTCTCTGATATTTACCAGTATATTTCTCCAGAGACCTTTCTGTTCTTCAGAGATAGAACGCAATGCATCCATTAACGTTACTCCAGAAGAAAGCATTGTTGACAGCTGCCGTGTTATGGATGGAAGGAGCGCCGCCTCATACCTTTGTGAAAAACCGAACCTTTTTTTATATGCAGCTTCCGACACGCTCTTTGGATAGAGGCCGGACTCTTTAAGCCGCAGGGCGGCGTTCTTCAGACTGTCAGCCTCAATAGTCCCGGCAGCCTCCGACCCGTCCGTCCTGTAACCCTTATATTGAAATATCGGCATATTCAATAAATAATTTATATTTCTATAGTGTCTTTTTGCGTTACTCTCAACACTTCTTCAATTGTCGTAATGCCCTTAAGGACCTTTTCCAGTCCGTCCGTTCTCAGGGTTTTCATGCCTTTGGAGATTGCATGATTTTTTATGGTCCGGGAATCCGTTTTTTCCGTAATCATCGAGCGGATTTCATTGTCTATAACAAGCAATTCAAAGATTCCCGTCCTGCCGAGGTACCCTTTTTCTTTGCACTTCCCACAGCTCTTGCCTCTGTACAAAAGGAAGGATGAGGGATGAGGGATGAAGGAAGAAAAATATGACCTTTCAACCTCTGAAGGTACATATGACTCTTTGCAGTCCGGACAAATCGTCCTCACAAGCCTTTGCGCAAGAACAACCGTCAATGATGACGCAACAAGGAAAGGCTCGATACCCATATCTATAAGCCGCACGAGAGCGCTCGGCGCATCATTGGTATGAAGGGTGCTCAGGACAAGATGTCCCGTGAGAGACGCCTGCATCGCTATTACGGCAGTCTCAAGGTCCCTTATCTCGCCGACCATAATCACATCCGGGTCCTGTCTCAAAATTGATCTCAGACCGGATGCAAAGGTCAGTCCTATCCTGGGGTTTACATGGACCTGACCTATCCCTTTAAGCTGGTATTCTATCGGGTCTTCGACCGTAATAATATTTTTTTCTTCCGTATGCACCCTGTTCAGCGCCGCATAAAGGGTCGTTGTTTTTCCGCTGCCGGTCGGACCTGTTACAAGGATGATCCCGTCCGGCCTCTGAAGGTATTCTTCAAGTTTCTTTTCATCTTCTTTGCCGAACCCCACTTCCCACAAGCCGAGGAGTCCCTGTTTTCTGTCAAGCAGTCTTAAAACCGCCCTTTCGCCGTGAGATGTCGGGATTACCGACACCCTGATATCGATATCGCGTCCGCCGAGAAGGAGTCTTATTCTGCCGTCCTGCGGCATCCGCTTTTCGGCAATGTCGAGATTCGACATGATCTTGATCCTGCTTATGAGGGCGTCCTGAATGATCTTGGGGGGAGATAATACCCTGTGCAATATGCCGTCAACTCTGAGCCTGACGTCGAGCTCTTTCTCATAAGGCTCGATATGAATATCGCTTGCCCTTTCTTTAACGGCCTGCAGGAGGAGCGCGTTGAGAAGCCTGATGATAGGCGCCTCCTCCGTCAATTCAAGCAGGTCCTTCGGGGCCTCAAATTCCGTGGCGACCGATGACAGGTCTTCTCCCGCAATAGTATCCATCACTTCCTCGGCAGAGCCCATCTGTCCATAGAACCTGTTGATCGCATCGAGGACAACCCCGGCGGGCGCTCTGAACGCCCTGGGCTTCAACCCGAGCGCCCTCGATACCTCCGCCAATGCAAGCAATCCCTCTTCATCGGCAACGGCGCAGATCAATTCCGAGTCATGAATTTTTATGGGGAATATCCGGTTGCCTTTTGCGAAATTGAGGGGAATGTTTTTCAAGAGGGACAACTCAACGTCTTCATCTTTTATAGAGTCAATTGTTTCCATTTACCTAAACGTTGCAAAAGACGTTCTCAACTTGAAAGGCAGGCATGATGAAAAAGCTTTTGGCGACTCCATAATGTACTATCTACACATGGCAGCACGCATTCATCTAAAATGCACTTTAGGTTGAAAGTGCCGTCAGGTGAATATGGCCCGTTTTTTGTCGCATTCAAAAGGTTATTTATCATGTCTGCCTTTCAAGTTATACAACTGATGAGTTTATTGTGTATCTTGCACTTTTCATTTTGCATTTTGCGATTTGAAATTTTTATTTTGCATTGTCATGATGTAATTCGGTTCCGCGAATTCCACTTCTTTATAACCGGCGAAAATTTCGACTGCCTTATGGACGTCCTGACCCTCTTTCAGTTTCAGAAGATGGGGCCCTTTTGATTTCGGCACGGAGATTATGGATGCGCCTTCCGCTGAAAGTATTTCCGCTATCCTTTGTTCGCTTACTCCCTCTTTGAATTTTACAAGCAGTTCGCCCTGTCTGAACCTATCTTCGGTTTTGGCAAACTCCATTCTTTTGTCATTGCTCAGTTTCATCAATTGTTCGGCCTCTTTCACGATATGAGGGGTCAGGAATACAAGGAGGTTAGTCTTCGTCTTTTGCCGGCTTGTGTTCTTAAAGAGCCAACCGAGGACGGGGATGTCTCCCAGTATCGGTATTTTATTAATGCTGACGTCCTCTCTTTCTTCCATAAGTCCGCCTATTACGACAGTCTGGCTGTCCTTGACTACAACCGATGTCTTTGTGGACCGTTTGGTGGTTGTCGGACCTATATTGATGAGGATCGTCTCCGAGTCATTCTTTAATGATGATATTTCCTGGTAGATGTCCATTTTCACATAATCGCCTTCGGTTATCTGCGGAGTAAGCCTTAACGTAATGCCGACGTCTTTACGTTCAATGGAATTGAGGACCGTACTGGTCGTGGTTACGCCCAGTTCCCTTTTAGATATGAACGGCACGTTTTCACCTACAACTATCTCCGCCTCTTTATTGTCGGATGTCAATATCTGAGGGGACGAGAGGACATTTACAGATCCCTTGAACTCGTTCAGGCTGAACAGGGCTGAAAATCCGGGGACGCTAAGCGTAGTAGTCGTAGCTTTCCCGTCGGAACCGATTGTCGTAATCGGCACGTCAAGGAAATTGCCCATCCCGCCCATGGTCATGCCGGAAAGTCCGGAGATGATATTCTGAAGGGCCGAAGTGTCCATGGTGCCGAAACCGCCGATAAAAACAGGCTCATTATTCTTTTCCGCCGTAATCCTCCATTTCGCCCCAAGCTCTCTCAGATTATCGATAGAGGCTTCTACTATCATCGCTTCAACATAAACCTGCTTCCGCTTCCGGTCAAGCTGCTTTATCACCTGTATGAGGCTCTGGTAATCGGCCGGAGAGGCTACGATAATAAGCGAGTTCGTTGCCTTGTCCGTAGAAAGGATTATCTTTCCTGCTTCAAAAGGACTTCTTGCAGACTGGGCGGACTGCATAATCTGACCGGTCTTTGCCTGGGATGAAATCCCTGAAATCATTCCCTCCAAAACCTTTGAAAGTTCCGTCGCATCGGCGTATTCAAGAAAATAGACGTTTATCTTGCTGGTAGCTTCCGGCAGAGGGATATCAAGGATGGCGATCATCCTCTTCATGGATTCCTTTTCCTGTTTGTCGGCTATCAGTACCACGGCATTCAGCCGCGTGTCCGCAAAAACACTCGACTTTGTCTCATCTACGGAAACCGTAGAAGTCGCTTCTCCTCTAAGAGGACGACCGGCTGAAGGCTGTGCTTTGCTGCTCTGAACGAGCGATTCATTAAGTATCTTTACAACATCCTCTGCATTGGCATATTTCAGGGTCACAAGTTCGGGCTCCTCCATATCGGACTTATCAATGCTCTCGAGTATCTTCAGCAACTTTTCGATATTAGCGGACGAGTCTACAATCAGCATCATATTGCCGGGACCGAAAGAGGATATGTGTCCGTCCTTCGATATCAAAGGCTGCAGGAAATTCATCGCCCTTGAGGATGATATGGATTTCAACTGGATAAGCCTTGTGATATAGGTGTCGTTGACGGTCCTGTTTTCATCCTTAAACAGTTCGGTGCCGGACTGTTTTGCCTGCGACACAGGGACGATCTTGTAGACCTTGCCGGAAGAAATAATGGTAAAGCCTTTCAGCTCAAGGACCGACGTGAAGAGGCTGAAGGCGTCGTCAACGGAAAGTTTGGAAGGAGCTATTATGGTAACGGCGCCCTTGACCTTCTCATCAAAGACAAAGTTTTTCCCGGTGACCTCGCTGATAAATTTCACCACCACCGGGATGTCAACTTCTACAAAGTTAAAAGAAACCCTCTTTTCCTTAATGCGGGATTTCTCAGTATGTACGATTTCTTTTCGTGTCTCTTTATTAAGGGATGATTCGTCGGCCTTTTTCTCAATAGCCTCTGTTTCTGCATTGGATTGGCTTATGGTTTTAGATGATACGTAATGGACTGTAAAGACAAGAAACCCCAGAAGAAAAATTGCCGTGGAAAACTTTTTGAATATTTTCATGTCAACACTTATATTACTTTATCTGATAGGTCATTGTCATCCTTGCGCCGGAGCGGATTAAATCTATCTGCACCCTATCGAGGCCCTTCAGCGCCGTAAATGCCTGGAGCGCCCTCTCGGGGTTGGAGATGTCATACTCGTTGATCCTCAAAAGCACATCGCCGTCCTGGAGACCAAGGCTCTGATAAATACCGTTAGGCTTCACCTCACTAAGAGCAAACCCTTCCTGTTTGCCGTTGGCTGTATTCGGTTTGAGTCTTGCATCCGTCATCATCTGGCCGGGATTGGCTATCATTTGCTGCAGCCTCGCCTGATCAACGATATATGAACCCCTGCCTATCATCCGGGCAAATGCGGATGAAGAAGCGCCTGTTGCAGGGGCCTGAGCTTTCACCTCTTTTACCTTCACAATATCTTCAATAGGTATTTCAGTTATCTTTCCCCCCTGCCTTATCAGCGCCCTGTCATTTTTAACGCTGTAAAGCCTGCCTATGCCGTATATAGTCTCTCCGACCCTGAAGACCTCCTGAATGCCTGCAGCGTCCTTAAATACGGCATAACTGAGTTCCTTCGGACCGGCAACAGTACCGATCAGAATAAGGTCCATAGTTTGCGCATTCGCAGGGGCTGATGAGGTCAGCAGTTTTATTTCGCCGCCGGAAATGCCGAAGGGATTATTTTTCATAAGGGGCGCATACTCAAGAAACTGCATCTTCCGCGTGGCTGCTAAGGCGCCGGTCGATACTGCCGCATCTTTTCTGAGCGCCCTTTTCTTATCGAAATGGTCGGAGACAATGTCCCTTACAAGTAAAAGAATAGACATAAAAAGGATAATGCCCAGGAGGACATTAAGGGAGATAATAACTTTTCTGTTCATGAAAACTGTTTTCAACGGCAAGCCTCACACGGATAAGGATTTATCATCTATGTATGTTATTAGAAACAAAAGAGAAAGTAAATATAAATGCGAGAAAAGAAGCAATCCTAAAAATAGCAGTTCATTTACCACTGAGGTACGGAGACACGGAGAAAACAATGCGTTATCGAATAATACTTTTACCGCCAAGGTAAAGGATGCATACCGGACTTTTCTCTTACTTTTAAACACCCTCCCCTTTATCCCCTCCCCTCAAGGGAGGGGGCGATTCTTAAGTCCCCTCTCCCTTTTCTCCCCGGCGAATCCGCCTAAGTGCGGAGAGGGGAGAGGGCAAGGGTGAGGGTGTATAGCTTTTCTTATGAACTCCTTAGTAACTGCTTTTTCTATGTTATTATCTCCTTCTTCTCAGAACAGCGATGACGAGAAGGGGTAAAAGCATTACCGAAGCATCGGCAAAAGACGTGGGGACATTCTGTTTCGCACCGATTGAGCAGCCGCCTCCGCCGCCTCCGCTCCTATGGCCGCTTGAAGTAAGGGTAGTAACTTCAACCGTATTGGACGGCGCGGAATCGCCTGCAACGGCATTATAAGCCTTTACCTGATACCAGTACTTTGTGGCTATATTGAGACCTGAATCTGTAAAGGTCGAAATATTCCTAGGCGTCGAAACATTCGGGCCCACCTGCCCTACCTGAATAAATGATGCATCGCTGCCGTGTCTGAATATCCTGAAGCCTGATTCCGAGTTTGAATTATCAACCCAGGTCAAACTTACCCGTGCGTTTGAAAGCGCGATTGCCGTGAGGTCAGTGGGAGGATTTAAGACGGTTATTATAGACGCTACATTATCGGGATGTCCGGGAGATTCGCCTATCCAGTTTTTCAGTCTTAAACGGTAGTAATATTTCGTCCCGTCCTTAAAATTGCTGCCGTCAATATAGGAATTTGCATTCTGTCCGAGTGTTTGCAAAAGAGCGAAGGTTCCGCCTTCCTCTTTGCGTTCCACTAAGTAATACAATTCATCGGTAGCTATATCGGTCCAGGAGAAATTGATCTGGAATGCGGAGACCTGATTAAGGGTAAGGTCAAACGGTTCCCATAGTGACGACATCGCCCTGAATGCATTGATCCGGCCCCTGGTGGCAATCCAGCCGTCAAGAGATGGGAGTATGTCCACATAATACAATATCATGTTGCGTATCTGGGCAGAGTTGAAATTAGTATAATAGGAATAGAGCAAACCGGCAAGGCCCGTAACATGAGGCGCTGCCATTGAAGTGCCGGAGAATTGTTCCAGATAGCTGTACCCATTATCCAGCCAGGCCGGAACGGTACTGATAATATAAGTGCCGGGAGCTGCTACATCGACGCTGGTATAACCGAAGTTGCTGAAGGGGACCCTCAGGTCGTTCTGGTCGGTAGCCGCCACTGAAATGATATTTCCGAAGGGATAACTCGCCGGATAAAATGGATTAAGGTCATTGTTGTTTGATTCATTGCCTGCTGCTGCGATAAAAAGGACACCATGCGAGTTTGCATATTCAACAGCATCCTGTAGTACCGGAGTACTTCCGAAACCGCCCCAGCTCGCATTGATTGCCTTTGCCCCCATATTTACGGCATATTTAATGCCCTCGGCAATATCAAGGTCATCCCCTTCGCCGTTCTGATTCAATATCCTTACCGGCATCATATGGGTCCTCCACATAACACCGGTTATGCCTGTTTGATTATTTCCGACAGCTCCTATAATGCCTGCAACATGTGTACCGTGTCCGAATTCATCCATCGGGTCGTTATCCCCGGTTACCGGAAGGACACATCCGGTGTCATCCCATTTCTCGCAGGTCACAAAATCCCATCCTTTGCAATCATCTACAAATCCATTATGGTCGTCATCAACGCCGCTGACGCCATCACATTCACTTGCATTTCTCCACATATTAGAAGAAAGATCGTTGTGATTGTAGTCAACGCCTGTATCGAGCACAGCTATAACTATATCGTAATTTCCTGTAGATACGCGCCATGCCTGGGTTGCTTCGATATCTGCGCCTGCGGTCCCATATGCATATTGTCCGGTATTGCGCAGCGCCCACTGGTCCCCGAAGAAGTCATCATTAGGCATCACCTCGGTTGATGCGACCTTCCTGATAAAGTTTGGGGAGGCATATTCCACATCAGGGTTTGACATATACCGTACAATCGCATCCTTCACAGATAAACCCTGAGGCAGTTTAACACGCTCAACATTCTGAACGAGCGTTGATTTTCTTATAACAGATGCGCCTACTGCCTGGTGGGCTTTTTGTGCCGACGCTTTTGCAGTGCCTGACTTGAATTTCACAAGGAGTTCGCCATGAACATATTTCCCCTTGTCAGTCTCTGAAAGTATGGATTGCAACGTAACCCTGGATTTGCTGACAGTCGTTGTTGAAGCGCCTGAAGAGACGTCTGCGGACTTCTGGCTGCCGCACGCGGCAAGGGTCAAACATATTACAAGATAGAATAATTTCTTCATGGTTCTAACTCCTTTATAGGGTGCTTTATCATTCAATGTCTTTCATCTCTGTTCAGTGCGCTTCAAAAGTAAAATAAAGGGCGGGCTTTCACCCGCCCTTTTGAGTTTAAGGCGCTGTCTTAAAGCTAAATGAATAAGGTGCCGCTAACGGGTTACCTGCTAAATCTCTAACATTTGTTGTAACTGTAACAGTGTAATCATTACTGACAGCTAAATCATTACAAGCACCAGCATTCAGATTAAGAGTAGCCGTAAAGGTTGCACTACTATAAGAAACAAAAGGTGTACATCCCGAAACATACGCAACTCCTGCAGTGTCATCAAAAAGTGTTATTGAAGCCGCTGAAACGGTTGTTTGATCCATGTCCTCACTAAATCTAATAGTAATATTTCCATCAACAGGAACATTTGTATCACCATTAACCGGAATTGTCCACAAAACTGTTGGTGCAGTCGTATCTAAAACTGCACCTGCTACAGTAATGGTTGCTGACACCTGTTTGCTATCAGAATCAACTATAGTAATAGTCGCATTTCCTGGGCCCACAGCATCAGCGGTAAATGAAGTCCCTGCAATCACATAAGGTCCTGTACCACCCCCGCCATCAAGAGAGACAACGCTGGCGTTACTTGAATAAATAGTGTATGGCGAGACACCACCAATAATACTAAATGCGATGTTATTTGTTCCTGTAGTAACGGCAAGCGTGCTCGGGTTAATCCCAAGTGAGGAGGTCGCAGGCGTTACAGTAATCGTTGCCGTTTTGTTTGCGCCCAATGAATCAACTACTGTAAGGGTTGCAGCTGATGAGGCAGCAACGACCTTTGGATCAACGGTGAAAGAGGTTGCAGTGGTGGTCACAATAGACGCTACTGCAGTGTTTGACGAAAATGCAGTGTATGGTGATGTTCCGCCGGTTATTGTGAATGTTACATTATCTGTTGCATCGGACATTCCTGTTACAGAAATGCTTGCAGGGTTTATTGTTATGCCGGCGGCTGCTCCACCTGATACGATGGTCAATGTTGCGCTCTTTGTCGCTCCGAGTGAATCGAAGACATTCAGAGTTATGTCACCTGCAACCGCAGTGGCAGGCACAGTTACTGTAAATGGACCGCTTACTGCCAGGTTCCAGATTCCGGAATCAGTCGGATCAACACAATCAGCATCGGTCGAATTACAGGCGCTTGAAGGGTCTGTTGAGGTAACGATATAACCGGACGCTCCCGGTGTTCCGCCTGAAACCGTGAAGCTTACTTTATTCGGAGCTACAACACTCTGACTGCCCGGGATTATCAAAAGAGGCGACGATATCGTTATGTCGGCAAAATTACTTACTCCGGCAACAGTCGCAGTGACCCTGCATGTTGGAGGAGATGGCACTATTGAAGGCGCGGTAAATGTCGCGGTTGCAAGTCCGCTGGTTGTCAGTGCAAAAGGAGTCACAGTTCCGCAGTCCGCAATAAAACCTACTGCAGAGCCGTCAGGTGCAGGAGCGCCTGTATTCAGACGCACACCGGCAGATATAGCGGCTGTGCCGGCAGGGGCCACAACCGAAGGGTTGGCAGTGACTGTTACTGCGCTGATGGTTATCGGCTCAAGGAAGAGTGAATAAACCATGGCAGCGCCGTTGCCGGCTACTGCCGTGATATTCAGGATTGTAGTAATATTGTGCAATGTCGGATCAACCAGGACCGAAACAAATGCCTCTCCATTTGAGTTGGTCGTCGCGGTATTGCCGTTCGGAAAAGTTACGGAGCAGCTTGTTGTACCGTCACTGCATGTTGTGGACGAACCGACCTTATACGGAAAGTCCGCGCCGAATTGGACAGTGCTGCCGAATACACGCTGACCGAATTTACTGAATACAGTGGCCCTGAACAATACCTGATTGTCATTTGCATTGTTGTTCTGGAAAAGGGTGTAATCGTCCGGCTCATTATAAGTCCCATTATTGTTTCCATCCGCGTCGAGAGACATAAAAGGTGACAGAGAGAGCGATGAACTGAAAAACATAGTTTTTCTGTCCCGGACAATGCCGACGCCCTTGTTCACTTCCGCCTGAACCGTAACAAAACCCGTAGTAGTGGACTTGACCTTGATGGTTGCCATACCGCTATCATCGGTTTTCACGACGGCTTTATTGCCTAACAGCACGTCATTAATGTTCATCATTGTGCCTATAGGCGAGATATTGGTAAACGTTACCGGGAGGTTTTTGACCGGCCCGCCGTTTCCGTTAAGGATCTTGGCACGGATTAAGATTGCGGAGTTTGTCATGGCAATATAATGCGACGGCAGCACCTGGACGATCTCGGGCACGCCGGGCTTTTCGCCTCCCGGCGAGCTGGACCCGCCGGACCCGCCTCCGCAGTTTATGAAAAAAGTTGAAAGTATTAGTAGTGCAATGAATGATAAAGTTATTTTTTTCATTATTCCTCCTACCCGCAGATCAGGAAATCTGCAAGCCAAAGATCGTATTCAACCTTAAAGTAACCGGACTTTCCAACCAGATTCATATACTTACACTTGTAGCTCGCAATATAATGTGTCGGGTATTCGGCGGGTATATGGATACCGTCGCCAATGCCGTTCCAGTATTGCTGTTTCCGCGTTATGTCAATGAGCGATACGGGGCAGTCATTTGGGACCGTGCCATCCAGTTCGCAATTCGGAAATATTTTCCATGATTCTATAACGGGAGCGGAGGGGTCTTCATTCGCCTTTTTGTATGTTATGGTGCATTCTTCAACGCTTGCAGGAAAAGGATTAAAAGCGCCGCCGGGGTTCAACTTTGCTGCAGTTATTGATATGACTGCGTCTTCCCTGTGGAGTAATGTTTCGGGACCTGTCGGATTGGCGGCAGGGCAGGCCAATGGCGCGGAAAAGACGTCAAAGTCAGGGCCTGCCGCGCTGGTTATGGTAACGGATTGTATCTGTATGCCGGTCACTTCACTTCCGGAAGAACCCGGAGAACCCGAACCGCCGCCGCAGCCCGCAAGAATGCTTGCAAGAAGGAAATAACATAACGTTAAAAGGACATAGCTTCTTCTCATCTTACCCCCTGTTTTTATAATTTTCATATCTTCTACCCTAATGTTTATCCAACAAAATCCTCGGCGTTATGAATATTAAAAGTTCGCTTGTGTTCTGACTTGTTTTGTTTGATTTAAACAGCCACCCGAGAATGGGGATATTCATCAAGCCCGGAACTCCCGACTGCGAATCGTTCGTCGTGACTTTGTACATCCCGCCGATGACAATTGTTTCTCCGTCCTTGATGATGACCTTGGTGTTTGCCTCTTTCTTGTCCGTCCCCGGTACGCCATCGATAGAAGGCACCGTCGGATCGAGTTCTTCTTTCTTGATCTCAATACCCATGCTTATGGAATTGTCGGGTGTTATATGCGGAGTCACAGTCAACTCCATGGTAACGTCCTTGAATTCAGTTGACACGGTCCCCTCTGTAGTAAGTTTTCGGACGGGTATACTTTTGCCCTGCAGGATTTTTGCCTTTTCATTATCTATCGTCAATATTTTTGGATTTGAAACAACCTTAAGTTTACCCATCGTCTCTATCGCGGAAAGCTGCATGTCAAGACCGATGCTTTTTGAAGGGTCTATAATCCCGAAGGTAAAACCGGAACCTGACAGCGGCCCTACCCCTGTTGCAGGGAAATCAACAAGATAATTTTGACCCGTAACCGGCCCTGTTGATAATAAGGGAACGCCTTTTAATCCGCCGAGGGAACCCAGTGTGTTTGTCAAATTAAGGTTAAGGCCCCATTGTATTCCCAATTCATATTCTGAATTTGTATTCACCTCGACAATCCTTGCTTCTATCAAAACCTGGGAAGTCGGCCTGTCGAAACTTGTCAGAAGATTGTCAATCTCGGGGAAAACAGCGGCAACATCTTTAACAAGCATGGTGCTCGTTCTCTTATCAACGTTTATGCTTCCTCTCGGGGTAAGAATCTTTGAAGATTTTATGGCTGCCTCGACTCCCGCTACGTCCGCATAACTGATCCGGAATATCTTTGTCTCTAACGGCTCCGCCTTTACCTGGGCCTCCATAGACCTTACCTTTTCTTCTTTTTCCTTTGTAAAAATACTGTTTGGCGCAACGCGGATGATATTGCCCTCGATCGCTTTACCAAGGTTGAATGTCATCAGAATGGTGTCAAAGGCCTGATTCCAGGGAACATCCCTGAATTTCATGGTAGCCTTTCCCTTAACTTCGGGGTGAAGGAACAGGTTGCACCCGCTGATGTCTGCAAACAGCCTCAATATGGGAACGATGTCCTGGTCCTGGAAATCAAAGTTGACGTTTTCTTTGCCGGCCAGATAACTCTCGCACTTGCTCCCGGCCAGCACCTGCGGTATTTTGACCTCTTCAGTTTCAGATGCGGGAAGTTCCGCAGTTTCAGGATTTGGCTGTGCTGCCTGGATAGCTGCCGACTCCGGTCCCGGTCTCCTGAGAGTTACTACAATAGAGTCGCCGATTGCAGCGACGTCAAACCTTGTATCTTCCTGAAGATCAAGAACAAGCCTTACCTTATCGTCATATTTCCCGGACCGTATCGCCTTTACCGGCGAAAGAACTGCGTCGGGAATAGCCGTATTGAGGTCCACCTCGGGGATATCAATAACGATACGGTTATCGAGGGGAAAGATATTTGGAATCATTGAACCGTTCCCCTTTATCAGAACTTTCACATAACTGCCGGCCTGCTCAAATGAAATGCCGGAGATTTCAGTAGCGTTTTGCAGCGGTGTTTGCGGGACAAGAGAAGGCCCGGGGGTTGCCGCAGGAGTTTCAAGCCGTTCTTCTCTTTTCAGGGCCGCCTCTTTTTCTCTTAGTAAATCAGTGACCTTTACGTTCTGAGCAGGTTCGGATTTTGCAGGGGCAGGATCTTCTTTGACCTTTACCGTCAGGACGTTATTTTTATATTCCTGCTCATATGACGAGGGATTCTGCAGGAGCATTTCGAGTTTAGACATTAAAGCGGGCGGCTCAGTCTGCGAAGGTATAAGCTCCGCAATGCCCGCTTTACCGTAGACGATCTTTTTCGTGTATGCGCCAAGGGACACATCGGGAAGTTCAATGACCATCCGGTAAGGGTCTCCGGGTTTGTAGATGGTATAAATAAACGGCTTGTCAGCCGTTATTTTTACCGTATTGTCCCGGAGTTCGAGACCTGTTATAAGCGTCGGCGCCTTGGCTTTCAAGGTCTCTTGCGTTGATGCGCACCCCCAGCAAACGAGGAGCGCCAGGACCGGGACAAAGAAAAACAGCCTTCCTGCTCCCGCAGGGCCGTTTCGTCTGCTATGTTCTAACAGCTTTGTGCCCTTTGCACATCGCTTATAATTCATTGCCTTATATTTCATTCTTCTTCCCCCTTATGGAGTTTCAAAATTGCGTCCCTCGGCTTTATGTCGCCTTTGTAATCCTTGACATATTCCCTGATCACGACCATTTCCTTCGTGATCTTTTCGACCTTGCCGCCCTGAAGCCCCATGGCCATCCCTTCCGTAATAGTATAATTCTTAGTATCAGGCAGTCTGATTAGGGCATAGTACTTGTCCTTGGCCCATGCAATAGCGAGGATTTTGACTTCCTCAACGTCATAACTTTCAAAGGGGGTCGCCCCTCTTTTCTTCACAGCTTTTTGTTTTGTCAATTCCACAAGGGAAAGGAAGGGGTCCTTCTTGCCTTTGGCGTCATAAATGACCTCCTCCTGCTCAACCTTTTTTGCCCCTTCAGGCGGCTTCCGGTCTTTTTTCACATCTGTCTGCCTGACCTTGTCGGCCATAGACTTCTTTTCAGGCTGATCTTTATTGCAGCCCGTAAAAACGAACAAAAGTAAACAGAACATAAGGAAGATTATTGCTTTCTTCATTCTTTCCTGGGCGCTCCCTTTGCCGCTTTCACATCGGGTTTCTTGGCCAATTCTTCTTCCGGCACCGATGAAAACGTTGTTGCGGTAAATGCAATTTTTATAAAGGCAAGCCCTTTATCAGGTTTGGGGTCGGTAAGCCTGAAATCGGTGATATTCACGATCCTGTTTAATTTCGTCAGGCTGCTGAAGAAAGACCCCAGACTGTGGTAGCTGCCTCCAAGTTCGACCTTGACCGGTATTTCGTAGACAATGCCGCTCGCATGGGTCCTCTTGGCCTCCGGCTTCCAGAGCGATACCTTCAGGCCGGCCCTGATGCAAAGGTCGGAAACCTGCTTCAAAAGACTGGTGATCTCTTTTTCTTCCGGCAGTTGCAGTTTAAGTTCCTCAAGCCTTTTTCTTAACTCTTCGTTTTC
>JBAZWR010000051.1:0-17000 GCA_041660325.1 Thermodesulfovibrionales bacterium
GCCCTGCTGTTTACAATGGTTTTTTGCAACTGATGGGGCTACCTTCGGGGATAACGGTGACCATGATAAGGATTCCAATTATAATTGCGAAAACGTGGTAACGTACAGCCCTGTTGGATTTTTTCCAAAGTTTGTCTGCGGCGAGAGAGTTTCCATATGATTGATTCTATGGCCGTCCAAATAAATGGCTTTGGGTTTGCATTCCAAGCCTGCATGTATTCATCAATTGCAGTGACAGTATCATCGACACTCATAAGGGCGCCACGACGTATCCGTTTTCCCGTCAACTCTCCAACCCGGCGCTCTACCAAATTCAACTTAGGGAGTGATCTGATAACCGGACGTTAAGCTGCTGCCCACAGAATTCTATTAATTTACTTTTGGGACCACATGTTAGATCCTGAAGAGCTTTTTTCTTTCTTTGCTTGTCTTTTTTCTTTCAGGCTATGCTGTGGTTTTTTCTTTGCATTTGGTTTTTGCTTGTTTTTTTCTTTGCTCATGCTATACCTCCTTGATAAGACTTACCCTCATTCTACTATATTCTCCGGAATAAGCAACACAAATCCCTTCAATAGATCATGATCGTGTCTTAATTGAAAGGCGCTCCTCTATGGCTTTCCTGTAATTTTTAAACCTCATTTTTCAGGACTTCCCGGATTTTTTCCGATAGCTTTGTCGGTGAAAAGGGTTTCATGATAAATTTAAATCCTTTTTCAATAATTCCCTGCTTGTGCATAACGTCTGCCGTATATCCACTCATAAACAGCGCCTTAATATCAGGTCTTATCTTCTTTATCTCATAATAAACCTCTTTGCCGTTCTTCTTCGGCATGATGACATCAAGTAACACGAGCTGGATTTTATCCTTATCCAATGTAAACTTGTTTATTGCATCTTCTCCGTCAGCCGCCTCTATTACCTTATATCCGAGTTGTTCAAGATACATCTTGGTAAATACCCTCACATCGGGAGCATCCTCTGCTAAAAGCACCGTCTCCGTGCCTCTTTCAACAGGTTGTATAACTTCAGGTTTTACCTCTTCAGCCTTTGCCCGTATCAATGGCAGATATATCTTGAAGGTTGTTCCCTGTCCCGGTTCACTGTAAACATTGATATATCCGTTATTTTGTTTAATAATCCCTATACCATCGACAGTCCAAGTCCCGTCCCCTTCCCAACCTCCTTCGTTGTAAAGAACGGATGGAATATCTTCTCTCTTGTCTTGGTGTCCATACCGGCTCCCGTATCGGTAACCGCTATGAAAGCATAATCTCCTTCCATTCCATAACCATGCTTTTTTATGAATTCATGGTCAATAGCTACAATTTCAGTCTCGATACTCAAATACCCCCCTTCAGGCATTGCGTCTCGCGCATTCGTTGCAAGATTCATTAACACCTGCTCTATCTGCACGGGGTCTGCCATAACAATCAGGTCTTTCCCGGAAAGCGCCATTCGGGATTGAATGTCCTCTCCGATAATCCTTGATAATAATTTATCTACTTTTCTGATAATCTCGTTGAGATCTACCGGCCTTGGATCGATCAACTGTTTTCTGCTGAAGGCAAGAAGGCTCTGTGTCAGGTTAGCCGCCCTGTCCGATAATGAAAGGATATGATCGGCATAACTCTTTAAAGGATCGTCTTCCTTCATCTTCATCTTCAGAACGTGCCCATATCCTATAATTGCCTGCAGAATGTTATTGAAATCATGGGCAATGCCTCCTGCAAGTTGGCCTACTGCTTCCATCTTTTGAGCCTGTATAAGCTGGGCCTCGAGTTTTTTGCGCTCGGTGATGTCGGACAATATAACCAGAAAAGCCTTTTCTTTTTCATATGGTATGACGGAGGAGCTTAGCAGGAAGTATCTTATTCCTTTCGATTTAGTAATAAGTTTCACCTCATAACTTTCAACATACTCACCGGCGAGTCTCCGCTGCATGTTTTTCGCTACTAAGTCTTTTGAATCATCGGCAATAAATTCAAATACCGTCTTTCCTATAACCTCATCTCTGGTATATCCGAATATTTTCAAGGTTGTTTCGTTTATATAACGTATTACGCCCCCCTTATGTACAAACACTGCATTTGGGGAAGAATTGAACATGGCACTGTATCTTTCCTCGCTTTCCTGGAGAGCCTTTTCCGCCAGTTTACGCTCGGTAACGTCCCAAACCAGCGAAATCATCAACTGTTTGTCGGAAAGCAGTATGTTCTGCGCGGTAATAAAAATGGTATTGTCTCCCTTGCGGACGATCGGCACATCCGCCCAATACATGCGCGCCTGGTCGCCGCTGGCGCAATCGTCCAATACCCGCTTCCTAATATCAGCCCGGAATGCCGGATCTTCGTAGACTGCCTCCCAGAAAGCATCCGGACCGGCAAGCGCTTCTCGTGTTGTTCGGTATAACTTTGGGAAGTTGTCATTCATGTAATCAAACCTTACCGGAGGACCAACCGAGTTTACAGCTATACCAACGGGAAGATTGTCTAAAACCGTCCGGATAAAGGCTTCCCTTTCCCGCAGCGCCTCCTGGGCCAGCCTGCGATCGGCTTTATCTTTAGCTTCTTGCAATGCTCTATTCACTACCGGAACAAGACGTTGCAGGTTGCTTTTTAATACATAATCTGTTGCGCCTTTCTTGAGGATTTCAATCGCAAATTCTTCACCCATGACACCGGTTACTAATACGAAAGGCACGTGAGGACACTTTTCCTTTGCGATTGTTAATGCCGTAAGACCGTCAAAAGATAAAAGGTTATAGTCTGACAGGATAACATCCGGATCAAAGTCTTTGATTTCCTTCTGAAAGGTTTCTTTTGTTTCTACCCGCTTTGATATGAACGCAATTCCAGCCTTACGTAATTCATGCTCTTCTAATTCAGCGTCGGCAGGATCATCTTCAAGTATTAGTATGCGGAGTTCTTTGTCCATGAGACTCTTTTCTCCCTGACAGGACTTTTTATCAGTAAATCTTCTTTATTATGCGGATAGAAAAGTTAACCCGTCTGTTTGCGATTATACCAATACCATATAGAATTAGCAAAATTTCTTTTCTTCAAAATACTACCCGCACTCTCCTTGCGGTATTTGAAAGCTCCGCCGTAAAATGCACTCAATTATTTAATCCTTAAACACACCCGGGCCCGTTTTATCCGAGGAGTGAATTTTGTGGTAAAGTAAAAGAAATGTCTGCTATGATTGATACTCCGCCAATATCGGTAATAATTCCAACTCATAATTATGGGGCCTTTATCGGTGATGCAATAGAGAGCATACTCGTTCAGGATTATCCGCAGGAAAGACTAGAGATTATTGTTGTCGATGATGGCTCAACAGACAACTCACGAGAAGTGGTTCGGAAATACGCGAGCGGGGTAACGTATCTTTATAGTGAGCGTAAAGGGGTAGCAGCGGCACGGAATATGGGCGTGTCACTTGCCAAAGGGCAAATAATAACGTTTCTTGATGCAGATGATATATGGCTTCCTATGAGAACGAAGAGAGTTGCAGAAGCATTCGCTCAGCATGCCGATGTAGGTATTGTTTTTCATAAGTTCGATGTCATCGATAGCGGCGGAAGGTTTTTGTACAAGGATTTCTCCGAGAGGTTCTATCCTCAGAGGAATCAAAGGGGACCGCTATTATCTGATATTATCAACGGAAACGTATTCTGCGGAGCAAGCTCTTTTTCCTTCAGGAGCACATTATTAAAGGAAATCTGCCCTATACCGGAGGATATTAGAAGAGGGGTGGATTTTTACATCACCGCGATCGCTGCATGTTATGTTAATGCGTGGTACCTTCCAGAGACATTAGGGTTATACAGAATCCATTACAAGAATCTCACTTCCCTTTTCAATGCAAACCCTTCGAAATCTGCAGAAGTCCATAGGGATTTATCTCATACCTATGAAAAACTATCCGCCAGATTATCACATACCACGTCAGTTAAACCGGAGGATCTCAAGGCACTCAAGAGGAGATCTTCCAGAAGTCGTCTGTTATCTGCTATTCTTTCAGGGGAAAGACTTAATGCGATAAGGCAATTGCCGACCTTGTTCAAATCGGCGGAATCTTCTAATAAATTTTATGCGAATATCGGATTGTTATTGATTACTTTATTTGTACCCAACATATTTTATACGTATTGGGTGAAATTTAACTTTCATATCAAGAAGGTCTTACATTGAGCCGGCAGCTGATAATTTTGGGGGTAAAAGTCTTAGACAAGAAAATGCTTGCACAGGTGTGATAATCTCGACTGCCATGGTTATCCACAATCCGGCACTCCCCTGAGTGTTTCAATAAAGCAGATGTCCTTACCGCGGCGTAAAGTTTCTTTTCTGTTCCAATTGAAAATCTGCCACTTTCTGTAATCATAGGAGTAAGAAAAGTACCGCTTAATGCCCTATTTTTTCAGTGCTCTATAGTGTTTTTTGAAGCATTCTGTAAAAAGCATCTTGAAGTGTGTTTTAGAAAGTTCTTCTTCCCTCAGGATCACGTCGGTTTTTATCCTGTTCACCACACCCGCCTCTTGGGAAAAAGAACTCGCATAAGAAGCTATGATCCTGGACGTCTTCGACAGTAGCACCCAGTCAACAAGGGCATCCTGTATCCCCTTAGTCGTATTCCTGCCGAATCCCTCCTTTTCGTACACGATGATCTTATCAGGGAATAATCGCCTGATATGCTTCTCTTCCCTCTGGTCATCGGTAGCAAGGAAGAATTTCGTTTCCGGGTTAGCATGCAGTATGTTCTCCATCGCCTCAACGAATAGTTTGGTGGGGCAAACTAATCTGTGGTCTTTCTTCAGAAAAGTGAGGTGGTCTTTCCTGCGAATGTGAACACCGATTACATCACGGCCATCAAAATACCGCTTTTGTATATCACTGATGGCCTTCCGTACGGCGTCTACGGGGCGCAAATTTCTATAAAACAGAGATTTCGCTTTCTCATTCCCCTCGTTTGTCATTTCCTCTGGTTGAAAATTACGGCAGGTATGCACTGCAACCAGACAAGACTCGTCGCACACCGATAGGCGTGGTATATCCCTGTACCAGGACATTGGTATTACGCTGTCATCGTAAAGGTTAATCCCAACTTCAAAACTCGATAGAGGTAGAGGGTGGCTCTCTAATTGATTAAGAAATAACTCATTCCATTCAACATTGCATTCCTTGGAGGGAATCCAGTTTGCAAATAGATTTCGCCCTGTGCATTCAGCCAAAATGCCGGCGGATGCCAAGGCTCTTAATCTGTTTGCCAGACCATTTTTCGGATATATAACCAAGGACTTCATTGTTAATTACTCTACTACTTTTCGCAACATATTGTGTTTTCTTGTTTAAGAAAGGAGTCTACCTGTCGGCCCGCCTACCGCAGACGCAAATATTTCCCTTCAAATACAGGCAGCTTACGGTGGAGAACATTTACATGTCCCCACAAATAGTAAGGTTCTTCAAATAAGGAAGAGAAAATGTTAGGATATGCCATTAATCTTGAAAAGCCAAAAACGCACTTATAGAGTGATAGAGGAATCCTCCAATGATGAATTTCGATGTTATCGCAGATTGGACCCTCAATAAGTTCTGCAATTTTTCCTGTCCCTACTGCTTTGTATCAATGAAAGATAGAAGAGACGGAACTTACAAGGGCAATGACGTGCAAAGAATTATCAATTCATTTAATAATTCCGAAAAAATCTGGCTCGTACACATGAGTGGCGGAGAACCGTTCTTCCACCCTGATTTCATTGATTTATGCAAAGGCTTAACGGAAAAACATTGCATAAGTTTGAATACAAACCTGTCAAATCAGCTCGTGTACGATTTTTGCGAAAACATTGATCCCAAAAAAGTTTCCTTTGTGCACTGCTCCCTTCACATTAGTGAAAGGGAAAATCAAAAGCTTCTTAATGATTTCATAGAGAAAGTAAGGGTTCTTGAGCAGGCAACATTTAACGTCTTTATAACTCAAGTCATGTGGCCTCCAATTGTGGATAGATTCAATCAGATATTTGAATTCTTCAAAAAGAAGGGCATGCTTGTTCGGCCTAAACTCTTCCGTGGTAACTATAGGTGGGAAGAGTATCCTCAATCTTATTCCGAGAGAGAAAAGAGCACGATTCTGCATTTTATGAAATTGATTGGAGAGGCAGATCAGTCGGGTAGAAGTATGGGACATATAAATCCAGACTTGGAGAAACTATGGATAAATGGATACGTCTCCTTTAGAAATTTACCATGTTTAGCCGGTGTAAAATCTGTAGCGATTGATTTTAATGGAAATATCAAAAGATGTCACAGTGATCCGACAAATCTCGGCAATATTTACCGGGATGAATTCAACCTTCTTGAAAATGCACAGCTCTGCAAGGCAAACATTTGCGGTTGCCCGTATTACGGATTTATCTTTGCATCGGGTAAACACAAAATAGTAAAGAGCAGGATACCTCTCTTTGTACAGAGAATGTTCAAAAGGATATAAGGGTCTTACTTCTAAATACACGTTTAAGAAAAACATACCATGAAACTCCAGACCTGTTTCGAATAGATTTCCTGGTGAGGCAATGAATACTGGATAGATGGAAATCAAATAAGCTATTTCACGAATTCTTCGAAGACGACAGGGTCTTTTTAAGAAAATTGCAAGAGCAAGAATCATTTGCCAAGATCAGAACACATTATAAGATACTGAGAGAGAAGGGACTCAAACAGCACTTTCTCTATGCTTTCAATTATCTGGAAAGACAGATTATGGACTGGATCAAAAAAACGATATAGATTCAACCGCGCAGGGGACAGGGGACTTCAGATATATTGGAATTCTGAAGTGCGTTAATATCTTCTCGATGACCTCGGGCTGCTCGACGAAGGATTCACGTTAATAGCCGACCGAAATGGGCAATCAGCCAAATGCTTTCCCCGTAACCATGCTACCGGATGCAGGGTAAATTGACGGTCTCAAAGATGTTGTCCAACCGGATGTTGCTTCCGCACCCGCCGCCCCACATGGTCGAATTATCGATCAGGTCATAGGGGTACCCCGTAACACCTGCGCATTATTCCCGTAGCCCCCTGCTCGTTAACTATTCCCGATAGTATACCGCATCAGTAGCGCATGTCGGCAGGGTCTCAGCTTCAGGAAGGAGGTATTAGCCCAAAAACCATCTTATTCTTCTCTGCATCCTATATTCTATACGATGTTTTAATGTCGCCTACTGATCGGCAGGCGTCATAACCGTGTTGGGTGTCCCTGTTTCATCTGTCTAAAAGGCAATAAGCGTCACGGGCGTTGTGCCGAGGTTCTTTCCGTTGTGAGGGATATTAACGACTTCTACAATAGCGTCGCCGGCAGTGAAATGGTATGTCTTCCCTCCTTTTACCTCCACAGTCAGGTTCCCTTCCAGAACATAGGCATAAAGTGGAACAGGATGGCTGTGCCAGCCTGTTTCAGAGCCGGGCTTGATTTCCACTTTCATGGCGGTTATTTCAGGCCCTTGAGTATTCAGGTATTTCGCAGGGTAATTGCCGGTCGTTGTGGTGGTCTTCAAAATGAGCGTTGCTTTAATTCCGGAGTCATAGTCACCTGCCACGGCAATATATGGAACTCCGAAAATAAGAATAACTATTATAATGACGAGATATTTCCTCATGCAGTCCTCCCGAAGAGTTTTTTGTATTGTAATAAACTAATCACAAGGAATCCAGAACTTTTAACCCGGATTATTCGTGAATTTTTCCGAGTGAACCGAGGATAGAGTATTTTCGCTTTCTCCTCGGCGAATCCGCCTGAGGCGGACATTCTCGGTCGTGCCTCCCTGCGAGGCTTTTGCCTCTCTATTTTCACATACTGTATTTGACTATCAACAAAAAAACCGCTCAAATACTCTATACTCAGCTGTTATAATTTTATGAACAATCCGGGTTAAGAAAGTCGCGCAAATCGTCCGATGCGGATCGTTTTAATTGAGGACAGGCATACTAACCCGAAAAATACAATTAAACTGTCGAAGAAACTGCGGATGTCCAAAATAAATTTATTTTTCGATACCATAGTGTACGTATAACGATGTGTTACCAAAATATTTTTATGCAATTACCATGAACTACCTTTTTATGTAAAATTATCGAGTTAAATAAATTTATTTTGGATGTCTGCAGTTTTTGGGCTAATGAGAAGAGTCATAATCCGGATGGTCATAGAGAATGGCCATGCGGTTGACGATCCACCGGAATGCAATGACCTCCATGGTGATAATGCCTACCGTTATGACTACTTCCATCCAGTGGGGATAATACCGTTCAGGAGCATTCCAGTTAAATGCAATGACCGAGGTGTTGATACGGTTTAATACGACACCGATTACCACAATGAAGGCCGTCCATCGGGCCATAGTTATTTTTTTATACCGGACGCTGTATGCAAACAGGAAGGCCGGGAGAAAAACCAGGCCGAGAATCTCGAAAAGGAACCAGTATCCATAAGGGGTGAAAAGGTACTTCCAGTTATTGGAGTGGGCCAGTCCGAAGATTTTAAGGAAAAAATACGCGAACAGGGCAGCCGAAGCAGCCTTTGCAAGCCCTAAAGTAAGCCTGTCGAATTCGGCGGGATTGAGATGTTCAAGCTGCCTTTTAAATGCCTTGTGCGTAAGGCTGCTTTCAAAGATAACCATGGTGAGTCCGGCAATAATAGCGGAGAGCAGAAAATAGAGGGGCAGGAGTTCCGAATACCAAAGGGGATGCAGTTTTCCGGGCGCTACAAGGAACAATGCGCCCAGAGCGGACTGGTGACCTCCTGCTATGACGACGCCGAATACCGTTGCCCAGATTGCAAGTCTATGGAAAAAATCACGGAACTTTTTCAGGTTCAGCCACTCAAAAAGAGACGGGCTCCATTCGGTAAAAAGTATCATGATGTAGAGCGCAAAATGCCAGGCGATCAAAAACATAATGGAGGAAAAACCGAACGACACGACCATGGGATACGGGAGCCGGTAATACCGTCCGAGATCAAAAAGAAGGCCGAATACGGAAAAGAGGTATCCGAGAAGGCTGGTAAGGATTGCGGGCTTCACAAAATACCGATATTGTTGCATACCGAAAAGGTGGTATGCAGTGCCGATAACAAGGCCGCCTGCGGCAAGGGCGATGCCGCAAAGCACATCAATACCTATCCAGATACCCCATGGATTCGTATCGGAAAGGTTTGTAGACGGACCGAGTCCGTATATGAATCTGTATATCATTACAGGGATTGAAACAATTAAAATAAGCGCTGCAATCGCATTAGGGACGGTAAAATTCGATTTTATATATTCCGGGAAAGTCATGCCGAGTAATATCCTGTTTTGAATCCAGGACGCGGAATCAGGTTTTCTGTTCATGCTTGCCTTCCTTCGTTGAATGAGCGTCCTGAGCGCTCCGCTTTTTCCGTATTGTTGATATTGCATGAAAAGCCGCAAACACGAGCGGCCATGCAGCTACCACCTCGAATACCTTTGTCATGAAGAGGAAACCCTTGCTTCTTTCCGGTATAGGCCTTTCCCCGATATCCGTCCTGAAGCCTATCTGATCAAAAGGTATTGCCGACAGATACAACCAGCTCGTCCCGCCGACCTCATGCTCCCCGTAGACATGGTCGGTATATTTGTCGGGGTTGTTGCGTATCCTCTCATGTGCAAGGTTGATCAGGTCCTTTCTTTTGCCGAAGCGCAGGGTCTCGGTAGGGCAGATCTTCACGCACGCCGGAACGCCGCCTTCCTTGCCGGTCCTGTCAAAGCAAAAAGTGCATTTTGTAATGCGGGGATTGAGCGGTTCATAATATTCATATGCCGGTATATCGAAGGGACAGGCGACCATACAATACCGGCATCCGACACAGACGCCTGCGTTATAGATAACCGCCCCCTTTTCCGTCTTTTTGAAGGCGTCGACAAAACACGCAGCCTTGCAACCCGGTTCTTCACAATGCATGCACTGCTTTTTTACATATATGGGTTTTGAGTCTTTGGGATTGATAAAGCGGTTGACTACGGTAAATGTCTGGGCGTGTGTCCTCCTTATAGCGTTAAAAACGGTCTTATCCTCGAATTCTTTGACCGGCCGATTCGGATTTTTGTTCCACTCATTGCACGCCCATTCGCACTTTCTGCAGCCGATGCAGACTGTCGTGTCAACGAGCACTGCATATCGGTCGGACTCCGGGACGGGACCCTGGTCCGCAGATGTATGCGCACTGCTCCCGAGGACTGCGGTCCCCGCTATTGTCGCAGTTCTTTTAAGAAATTCTCTCCTGTTCATTCCCATCCGAAATACTCCATTTTATTCGTCTCCGTCAATCCTGTCAGTACTTAGGAACTTGTAGAAAATAATAAAAATAAACAGAAACAGAACGGCTATCATATATTCATAGCCTTTTGCGCTCAATATCTGATCAAAAATATACATCTAAACACCCCTTTGGGAAATAGTCTGCATATTGTCCGTATCCGTCAAAAGGTCTTTCGGCTGCAAGACCTTTTCTTTATGGCAATCCGCACATCCTTTTTCTTTGATGTCCATTTTTTCATGACAGGTCAGGCATTGACGGTGATACGCGGCAAGGAGCCTCGGCCTGTTCGGATTTTTTGTATCGAATACAATTGAATGACAGTTTCTGCAATAAGGAGGTTTGTTGTCCTTAGCCTCCGCTTCGACCGTGCTCTGATGATGGCATCCTCTGCATGTTGTCTGCATGGTGCGATGAAAAGAAGCCGCCAGCTTCGAGTCATTCGAGACTTCCGCCAGCTTCCTGATAATTTTTATATGAGGGAATTTAGAAGGTCCATATTGCTTTTCAAGAATTTTGATCGTTACCTCTTCAGGGACCTTCTTGCGGTCAAGCGATGCGACTGAAATCCGTTTGCCTGTTATCAAGCCTTCCTTCTTGCCGCTGTGGCAGACGGTACAGGTTTCCTTTTTCGGCCCTTTTGACTGTATATCTATATCAGGCAGATTATGATGGCATCCGGCGCACTTTTTGCCGGACTTGCTTTTCTTGTGGCATCCGGCGCAACTGCCGTCTGAAGATGCGTCATGATAAGCATTGGTCAGACTGACCCATTTCCCTTCAGGGGACCCGACCATGCCGTGGCATTTCTTACATGCCTGCAATGTTTCATGATGACAGGACCGGCAGGTCTTTGTATTTTTTTCGTGGAATGCATGGTCAAAGGAAACGCCTTTCATTTTAGCGTCTTCGATACTGATAAAAGGCCTTTTCGGCTGCTCCCGCCCAGGTCGGGGGACCTCTGCAAGTTCCCGAACTGTTTTATATTTGCCGGTGTGGCATTTCATGCAAGCGACAGGTCCCGCTTTATCACCCGCTTTAATATAACTCAGGTGACAATTGACGCATTGCATATGTGCAACCTTTTTCATGGAAAGTCCTTTTTTAGCCGCTGCCTGCGTTATAGCTGATAATTTAGGGCCCCTTTTCTTTTCGAGATCATGGCAGTAATAACAGGATTCCTCGGTGCCTTGCTCATATATCAGTCGCAATGATTCATCTTCCTCTAATGGATCATAGGTGTGATGACACGCACCGCAATCATCCTTGCCTTTCTTCTCTTTCAGTGTTTTGACATGCTTGTCATGATAGGCAAAATCGAACTCGAACACCGGATATTTTATGGTTAAAGCTTCAAATTTCTTCACATGACAATCACCGCAGCGGACGGGAAGCGCTTTGTTTTTCCCCCTGATTACCTTTTTGTGGCAGTTGATGCATTTTTCATGATATAAATCCTCTATTTCTTTTGCAGTCCTGGTTGCCGCGCTGAAGGGGAAATCAAAGATGTAATTTCCTTCCGGTGTAAGAGTATGACATTTTTCACAACCATCTTTTTTAAAGGCTGCTGCATGAAGTCCATGGTCGAATACAACCTGCGAACGTTCCAATGTACCGAATATCTCCATATGAGCGATCACAAGTTTTTCAGACATCTTATTGTTGGATAGTTTATTACCCTCACCGGAATAAACACTTGCCAGAAATAATAATACGATGACGGTCATCGCCGACAATATGATGAGCAGTCTTGCTTTCATCCCTCATCCTTTGTTTTTTTGCCGTCATCAATAAAGGTTTTTTTCATCCTTCATCCTTTGTTTTTAGGACCCTCATCTCTTCAGGCACATACATGTTTTGCACTAAAACTTCACTGATAAACATAACGCGCATATCGAGTTTATAGAAATGGATCATATCTTCAATTGATTTATGACAACTGTGACAGGGGGTAATAACAATCTTCGCGCCGGTAGCTTTTAACTGGTTGATCTTTGTTCGTCCGCCTTCCATTCTTATGAACTTCCATAGCGGGCCGTAGTTGATAACTCCCGAACCGGCGCAGCAGCAATAATTATGCTCAAGTCTTGGGTTGACGTCCCTGAAGTCCTCACAAGTCGCATTGACAATATAGCGCAGCATCCCCCCGAGACCCCGGTTTCTGACGATGCTGCACGGGTCCTGGACCGTCACAGGCTCCTTTATTTTTTTTGCAATTTTGATCTTCCCGTCTCTGATGAGTTCATAAAAAAACTGGGTTGGCTGGAAATAAGGGACAGGCGGCTGTTTCCAGCCTAACCACCGGGAGCCGTCATATACCGCTGCTCTGAATGAATGGCCGCATTCACTCGTCATGATCTTCTTTACCTTGAGCTTCATTGCAGCTTCAAAATGCATTCTTTCGACCATTCCCATCGTTTCATTATCCCCGACATGCATCGCCTGATTTGTGCTGTCCCAGCCGTCAAAAGAAGGCATGGTCCAGTCAACGCCCGCTACATTAAGAATGTAAGCGATATTGGACAAAAGGTTTGTCTTGAACTTCGCCTCAAGGCTATGGGGCGAATACATAACCTCGGCGCCGACTTTATCAAGCGGGATACGGGCATTTTTAATCTCCATCCTGAGTTCGTCCTCAATAAACTGGACCGTATCCACCCAATCATCCTGCGCCAGCCACGATTGTGTATATGTATACATGTGACTGTTCGCCTGGTCCTGCAAATACTGCGGCACAACGCCAAGAAGACCGCATATGCGGCGGACAATGTTAAGCATATAAGCTATATCTATGCCAAAGGGACAGTACATGCTGCAACGCCTGCAGATATTGCATTCGGCATAGGCTATGCGGGCGTACATTTTTACGTCTTCCGCATCAACCTTCCCTTTTCTTTTCAGCATATGCCACAACGTCTGTCTGATCTTTGCCACGGGCGCATAGCTCGGGTCCCTCCTGTAGGAAAGGAAATAATGGCAGGCTTCCGAACATAGACCGCAGTGGATACAGGTCTCGACAAAGGTCTTCAATCTTACATCCGCTTCTTTTTCAAGGACCCATTGTATGACCTTTTCTATCTGCCCGGGAGTAAGCTTTTTTGCGTTCTCATCTATTCCCGGATCGGATACGGGCTTTCTGCTAACTTTAATCACTTATACGCCTCCGGACAATTCTATCTGCACTCATTTAATAATCCCTTGAATGGCGCACGGCTCCAAAGTCGGAACCCGTATATGCCCTGGTCAACCAGAAAAATAGCATATGGCTTAATCTCGTGAACGGGATTGCCGCCAACATAATTTCCCCTGAAAAAATATGGAGGGCTACCATAAGCCTGTAGTCAAAAAACAATTGATGATATGCCAGGAAACCGGAGACGAACGGCGCGGCAGCGATTGCGAGTATAACGAAATCCGATGTAAAGGTAACAAACCGCACCTCGGGAGTAACAAGTCTCCGTATCATGAAAATAACGACACAAACAATAACGGTCATGGTCATTATATCGGCTGCCCTTTCAGGAACAGACCATAACCTTATCTGCCATGAATCATACCAGAGTTTATTGTGTGCAAGAAGTACCAGCGGGGCAACGATTAAACAGCCATGGAAAAGAAAGGCTACCAGAGTAAACCACGGATGTTTTCTCATGTTCGTACTGGCAAAAGGGATCGTCCAGTGCAAGATCGAACGCAGACTGTATTTAAGGCTCATATACGTGCTGATAACTTTAACCTTCTTTGCCTTTGACAGCAAAGAGCTTATCCGGTAGATACTGCCCCCGGCAAAAATAATGGACGAAACCCATACCATAGGGCCTTTTAAAAAGTCATAGAGTTCTATACTTGTCAGAAAATCATACATAATCAAATCCCGCTTACCGGCACTATCCTTCTGTAATACTTCCCATCCTCTATACATCTAACTAAGAGCTTTGTTCCATCAGGACTAAAAACCGGGTCCCAGAGTTCATCAAAGGAATGCTTTCCGATTCTCCCGTCAAGGACAATCATATATCTGCCGTTGAGTTCCGCTTTCGCCGATATCATGCTGCCGTCAGGGCTGAATATCGGTTCCCAAAGCATATCAAAATCCGTATCCCATGTTTTTCCATCCACGGCAATTGTGTACCTGTCGTTGTCTTTTACGATTGCGGCAACCCTGTTGCCGTCAGGACTGAATATTGGGAAGAAAACCGCATCACCGAATGTTTTTTGCCAGGGAGAACCGTCAACCATTATCGTCCATCTGCCAAATTCGGGAGCTACGACGGCTGCTATCTTCTTACCGTCATGGCTGTATCTCTGGCCCCATACCTGCGTGAAATACCTGTCCAACATCGGTTTTCCATTGACTGCCAGCGTCCAGCCCCTGCCGGTTTTAACCGGCGCAACGACTTCGCCGGGCTGCATTTTAAAGACAGGCTCCCATACACAGAGAAATGTCTCCTGCCATAAGACTCCGTCTACTGCAATGGTAAACTCCATAGGCTTCAGCTTCACGCCTGCTGCCGCGCTGCCGCCGTCAGGGCTGAAGGTAATACCCCAAATACTCAGGAACTTTGTGTCCCAGGGCTTGCCGTCTACGGCAACGGTAAGGACCTTGTCGGCATAGCCGGCAATATCCAGGGAGGCAACCCTTTTTGTTTTGACACGGGATGCAGTTCTCCTGCCGTCAGGACTCATGATCACATCCCTTGCTTCAAAAAACTTGTTCTCCCAGGCCCTGCCGTTTAATGATATACCGAATTCATTATCTTTCTTTATATTCACTGCAATATATTGACCGTCAGGACTGAAAGTCAGATTCCACACAAAATCATATGTTTCTTCCCATGGCGTTTGATCGACAATGAGAGTCCATTCATAGTTCTGCAATGATGCGCATACCAGACGACCGTCAGGAGAGAATCTGAGAGGCCATACCCTTTCATAGGTGCTTTCCCAGATTTTACCGTTTACACAGGGGACGGCCTTTTTGTTTTCAATCTCGACGACGGCGGCTATCTTTTCTCCGTCATTACTGACCGCAAACTCCTGCACAACCGGGAATCTATTTTTCCAGCCGGCAACATCAGAAATACATTTTTCTTCCGTCCACCAATCCCAACTCTCAATTTCAGCCATGAATTATTCCTTATTCAGAGACCGCCTCTCATTAATTATCACTCTAACCCCATCAGTTGCAAAACACTATTACAAAGGCAGGGCTGATGCGATTAAAACGTCTTGTAGTTCTCCTCGGCGAATCCGCCTGAGTGCGGACGACACCTTAGTGTACCTTAATGTTAAGATCCGGCCTTTTTCTTAGAAACACCGAAGTTTAAATTTGCATTTATGTGTTTTATATATAGTCCTTTGTCGCATTATAAGACTTTTCATCGCATCAGACCTGCCGTTTCTGCAATATCAGGTAAGTTTAGTAAGGGTGTGTTCCAAAAATTACCTCTTTGTTGAATTTTCCCTCGATCTTCTTTTTAATGTCTTCAATATCGATCGGACATTTTGCGGTCTGGACTGCCTTCATTATGCAGGTCCCCAGATGAATTGCGTCAAAATCCCTTTCATATAATTTACCCATATCCATCATCAGCGCGACCTTTGGCATCAGCACTCCGGGACACCCTCCGCAGTCATCCATAGCGATGACTTCAACATCGTAATCCTTCCAGCGCTCATATTCCCCGGCCTTCTCCGCAATCCCCTTAAAACATTTCAGACAGCCTGCCACGCAACTGATACCCTTAATGTTCTTGCACGCTAATATCGCAATCCTTTTCTTTGCCATAACATCCTCCTTGTTCCCATTAAAAGAATCCCTCGATGATCAGCATCGGGGTCAAAAATATCTATATTTTTCTCTAATGGCTGCACCCGCCTATGTGTGAATGTCCTGAACAGCACTGCCGGGGTGTAAAAGCAGGGAGTTCCTCGGATTTCATCATTTTCATATTCTCCCCGATCGTAGATGCCTTGGCCTGAAAAACCTTTATGCCCAACTGGTTCAGCTTGCTGAGGGCGCCCATGCCTATTCCGCCGACCACTATTGCATCCACTTTTTCATTGTTCAATGCCTTCAGCGGATTGCAGGCGCCGTGCTCATGATGCTGGTCATTATTGGAAATAGTTGTTACATTATTATTGCCGGTTTCTACAACAATGAATACCGGTGCAGAGCCAAAATGTCCATAGACCAGACTCTTCATACCATCAGCTTTTTCAACAGGAAAACAAATTTTCATGATGCTTCCTCCTTTTATTTCGTGTCTATCCTCAAAGCCTTGCCTTTTATAAGGCATTCGGCGACCTTTTTATGCGCTTCATTCAGTATCCTGCCAAACGTCTGCCTTGAGATCTTCATCCGCAGTGCTGCATCTTCATGGTAGAGACCTTCATAATCGGCAAGGCTGATTGCCTCAATTTCATCCATACTAAGAGCTACCTCTTCAAGTTCCGTCATCGGGATAGCCCTGGGCTTAAAATATACGGCAGAAGGTTTGCATTGAACACATCTGCATTTTTTTGGTCTCGCCATAAGAATTTTATGAGCATATGCCCATAATATTGTCAAGGATATTTTATTTGAAAATATGATGCGTAAATTTAATGATAGTCGCAAACTGCAGTATGAACAGACTATTACCGCTTATTCAGAATCTTTGCAGCTT
>JBAZWR010000052.1:0-16968 GCA_041660325.1 Thermodesulfovibrionales bacterium
CAGGATGTGTTTGCAGACGCCGCCGACCTTGGCGCGCCGCCGGATGATTTCAATATAAACGGCCAGAAATGGGGGTTCCCGCCTTTCATTCCTGAAAAGCTGAAAGAGACGGGGTATGAGCTGTTTATCCAGACTATAAGGAAGAATATGAAACACGGCGGGGCGATAAGGATAGACCATGCGCTCGGTTTGTTCAGGCTGTTCTGGATACCGCAGGGAATGCATCCGAAGGAAGGCGCTTATGTGGAGTGTCATGCAGAGGACCTCATCAGGATTATAGCACTGGAGAGTGTAAGGCATAAAACGGTCGTGATCGCGGAAGATCTGGGCACGATAAGCGGGAACGCGCGCGAGACGCTGCAGAAATTCCATATGTTTTCATACAGGCTTTTCTATTTCGAGAGAAACTATCCCGACCCATCGTTCCTTGCACCCGAAAGATATACCGGGCTTGCGTTGTGCGCGGTGACGACTCATGACCTCCCCACGCTTTACGGATACTGGGCAGGCAGGGATATCGAAGTCAAAAAACAACTGAATATGTTCGTCGATGACAATCAATGGCGGCAGCAGGTACGCGAGCGGGAGAGGGATAAAGGGCTGATTTTGTCTGCTCTGAAAAACAGGGGGATTCTTCCTGCGGATTATCCGTCGGACCCGGCAATGATACCTGAAATGACTCCCGAACTATGTCTTGCGGTATATCAATACCTTTCGCAAACGCCGTGCAAATTGCTGCTCGTCAGTCTCGATGATATTATCGGTACTCTGGATCAGCAGAACCTCCCCGGCACTGTGGACGAACATCCGAACTGGAAGCGGAAGACCCCGGTGTCTCTTGAGGAGATTATGAAGGACGTAAAATTTAACGAGTTATCAAATATGCTTAACCCGAAAAATGCAATTAAACCGGCATAGAAACTGCGGATGTCCAAAATAAATTTATTTTTCGATACAATAGTGTACTTAGACAGATGTATTACCAAAATATTTTTATGCAATTACCTTGAACTATCTTTTTAAATAGAATCATCCCTACGGGTCGTAGACGAGTTAAATAAATTTATTTTGGATGTTCGCAGTTTCCGGATTAAAAGATATTTTTAAGGAGGTCAAATGGCACATCCAAAGGTCCTTGCATTTATCCTTGCAGGAGGCAAGGGTGAAAGATTATTTCCTCTGACGGCCTTCCGTTCAAAACCGTCGGTGCCTTTCGGCGGCAGATACAGGATCGTTGATTTTGCCCTGAGCAATCTTGTGAATTCCCATATCTATTCCATTTATCTCCTTGTTCAATACAGATCGCAATCGCTTATTGAACATGTGAGAATGCACTGGGGATTGTCTTCAGTTGTAAAAGACCATTTTGTGACCGTTGTCCCGCCGCAGATGCGCATGGGGCCTGAATGGTTTCAGGGCACTGCGGATGCGGTGTTCCAGAACGTCAGCCTCATACAGCAGCATAACCCGAAATTAGTTATTATTTTCGGCGCCGACCACATCTACCGGATGGATATCCGGCAGATGCTGGATTTCCACCTGAAAAATGAAGCCGCGGTAACCGTTGCGGCAAGACCCGTGCCGATCGGGCAGGCGTCGTCCTTCGGGGTGATTATGACGGACGGCGAAAAGCGCATCGTAGGATTTCAGGAAAAACCTAAAAAACCGACGCCGATGCCCGACGACCCGCAGAGGGCCTATGTTTCTATGGGCAACTATATTTTCAATAAAGAGGTGCTGCTTGAGGCCCTTGCAAAGGCCCAGAGGAAAAAACAGCATGATTTCGGCGCCCATGTGATACCCGATCTCGTTGAAACAGGGAAGGTCTTTGCATATGACTTCGCAACGAACGTCATTCCGGGGACCATGCCGTATGAGGAAGAAGGTTACTGGCGCGACGTCGGGACGATAGACGCTTTTTTTAACGCCCATGCCGATATGCTCGGCGACGCTCCCCTCTTTGAGCTGGATAATAACCAGTGGCCCATCCATCCTTCGGGATACGAAGGTCCTGCCACAAAAATCCTTCGGGGCGATATCAGGAACAGTATGATCGCGGAAGGCTGCCTGATCCGCAAGGCGAAAATACGCAATTCCGTCATCCGGGCAGGCGTTGTTATCGAAGACGACGTCAGTATCGAAGACTGCCTGATCATGGACCATGTTGTGCTTAAAAAAGGGTGCAGACTGAAGAGGGTCATCGTGGACAAAATGAATGTTATAGACGGAGGCGCGGAGATAGGCTTTGCCCCGGATAAGGACCGTTTCCGCTGTCATATAGATTCATCCGGCATCGCGATCATCCCGAGGAGCGGCAAACTGATAAAGGCCGGGAAATAGAACCATTTTTTGCATGTCAAGTATAGGTTTTGCATCCGGCGGGTAAATCTGTTAGACTTTGTAAATATTATTTCAAGGAGGGAATGCAATGGCGCTAAAGGTTAAGGTTGAAGATATTCAGAGGGTTATAAGGAACGGCATAGACATAGTGCAAAAAGGCATCACTATGGCAAAAGACCTTAAAGGGGAGATAGAGCCGGTAATAAAAGGCTTTAAGGCCGCCCAGAAAAAAGCTGCGGAGCTTACGGAGCAGGGTAAAAAAGGGCTCAGAATTTTTGAACTTAAGGCAAAAATTCAAAGGGAGTTTGTGGAACTTGGCGCAAGGGTTTATGAGTTGAGCGCAAAGGTGAAAAACCCGATGCCCGATAAAAAGGTCGCGGCAATTGTATCAAGGATCAAGAAACTTGAGGCGCAGATTGTAAGTTTAGAAAGCAAGAAGAAAACCGCGCCAAAGAAAAAGGCCGTACAGAGAAAAAGCAGGAAGCAGGGATTGCCCAAATAATACGTCCGATGTTCCGAAAAACCTGCTGTGCCGTCTAATACATAACCTATCGTTTACCCCGTATTCCCCCTCATCCGTAAAGAGGTGGAATATGGGAGTGATTGCCGGATTATGAGAATCCAGAATCTGACAAAAGAAGAAATTCTAAAAACCCTGATAACCTCGGAGACCGGCCTATCTGAAGAAGAAGCCGAAAAGCGTCTCAATGAATACGGCTTTAATGAAATAAGGGAAATCAGAAAAAAACCGCTCTATCTTAAACTGCTCTCACAGTTTACCCATTTCCTGGCCGTTCTGCTTTGGATAGCCGCAGCCCTTTCATTTCTGTCCGAATATCTGCATCCCGGGGAAGGTATGCTTTCCCTCGGTCTGGCGATACTCGGCGTGATTGTTTTAAATGCAATTTTTACCTTTGTGCAGGAATACAGGGCCGAGAAGGCAGTCGAAGCCTTAAAGAAACTGCTTCCTTTTTATGTGAAGGTTTTAAGGCACGGCTACAATAAAGATATCCCTGCAAGAGAAGTAGTTCCCGGTGACGTATTTCTTCTGAATGAAGGCGACAAAATACCTGCCGACGCCAGGTTAATAGATGCTAACCGCTTAATGGTGAATAATGCGCCTCTCACCGGCGAATCCGAATCAAGACCGAGAAGCCGTGAACCCTTTGACGGGGATTCGCTTGAAAGTCCGAATATGGTTTTTGCAGGCACCCTTGTTGTTAGCGGCTCGGGTAAGGCGATAGCTTATGCCACGGGTATGTCTACGGAATTTGGAAAGATTGCGCATTTAACGAGCGCCATCGAGCCGGAATTAAGCCCTTTGCAAAAGGAAATATTAAAGGTAACAAAGATTATTGCCTTCATAGCGCTTACGACTGGGATTTTCTTTTTTGCCGTCGGAATGTTTACCGGCAGAAGCTTTTGGCATAACCTGATTTTTGCAATCGGTATTACTATAGCCAATGTCCCTGAGGGACTCCTCCCTACCGTAACGCTTTCTCTGGCAATGGGAAGTCAGAGGATGGCAAAAAAGAAGGCGCTCATCAGAAACCTTACATCCGTCGAAACTCTCGGTTCGGTCACGGTCATATGCACCGATAAAACAGGCACGCTTACACTGAATAAGATGGAGGTTGAGAAGGTATGGTCTGCCGACGGGGATGAAACTTCGACCTTCAGGCTTATGAAGATTGCATACTTTTGCAACAACGCATTTTACGAAGACGGAAAATATAAAGGCGATCCGACCGAGATTGCTCTTTTGAAAGCTGCAAGGGCTAAATCCGGCGATATGAAATCGGAGCGTATTTCCGAAATTCCCTTTGACTCCGACAGGAAGAGGATGACAACCGTGAATCTCGCGGATAGCGAAAAGACAGTTTTTACTAAAGGCGCCCTTGAAGCGGTCCTTCCGATCTGCAACGCAATACTTATAAACGGTGAGAGCGGGCCGTTAAGTGAGGGAAACAGGGAAACCGTTAACCGGGCCTATCAAGCGATAATGGATGAAGGATTAAGGGTTATCGCATTTGCATACAAAACTCTAAAAGATCAAAGCGCGGAATCCGATCCCGAAAGCGATCTGGTCTTTGTCGGTTTGATGGGCCTTCATGATCCGCCCCGGCCCGAGGTCCCCGATGCAATAAGCAAATGCCGTGAGGCCGGCATCAAGATAATCATGATTACGGGAGATGCGAGCAGGACTGCCGTAGCTATCGGAAAACAGATAGGGCTTCTAACAGGCAATCCGGCAATAGTCGAAGGCGCTGAAATAGACGCCATGACCGACGGTTCTCTGAAAGAAACGCTGCAGTCGGAAGAGATTATTTTTGCAAGGATGTCGCCAAGGCACAAGATGAGGATCGTATCAGTTCTCAAGGATGAAGGAGAAATAGTTGCGGTCACGGGAGACGGAGTAAACGACGCTCCTGCCCTTAAAAAAGCGGATATCGGTATTTCAATGGGCATAGCGGGCACCGACGTTGCAAGAGAAGCCGCCGATATGGTGCTGCTGGACGATAATTTTGCGACAATTGTGAAGGCTATTGAAGAAGGCAGGACGATCTTTGAAAACATAAAGAAATTCATTACATATATCTTTGCGCACGGTACTCCTGAAGCCATCCCGTATATAATGTTCGCGCTCTTTAAAGTGCCTCTGCCTCTGACGGTAATGCAGATACTGGCAATCGACCTCGGCACCGAAACCATCCCCGCGCTTGCGCTCGGCGCGGAACCGCCCGAGGCCGGTATAATGCGGAAACGCGCATTAAAGACTTCCGTAACGGACGGTCATGTCATGCCGGAGAAAAAAAGCATAATAGACATGCGCCTTGTAGCACGAGGTTACATATTCCTCGGACTGATAAGCGCAATCGGAGTTCTGTTCGTATATTTCTACGTCCTCTTTCAGGGCGGCTGGCAATGGGGTCTGGCTTTGCCGGTTGATGATCCGTTAACACGCAAGGCGTCGACTGCGACTTTTCTGGGGATCGTGATGCTTCAGATAGGGAATGTATTCGCCTGCCGTTCTTCCCGCGACTCCGTTTTCAAGTTAGGGTTGTTCTCGAACGGATTAGTGCTCATAGGGGTTCTCGCGGAGGTTATTCTCGCGGCTTTCATAATTTATCATCCCATAGGCAACAGAATATTCAGCACCGCTCCATTGGGCTTCGACGTATGGCTTATCCTGGTCCCCTTCAGCATCGGGTTACTTGCGGCAGAGGAGCTGCGGAAGTTTTATGTCAGAAGAAAATAAGAAGCTCATATGAAACCGTCTTTTATATCATTTATGTCTTGACAAATCGGGCTTATAAACGATAATAATAAACTCATCAGTTGCATAACTTGAAAGGCAGACACGATAAAAAACCTTTTGAATGCGACAAAAATTGAGCCGTATTCACCTGAAGGCACTTTTAACCTAAAGTGTATTTTAGATGAATGTTTGCTGCCCGGTGTAAATAGTACATTATGGAGTCGTCCGCACTCAGGCGGATTCGCCGAGGAGAACCAAAAGCTTTTTCATTCCCGAAAGCTTTCGGGACCTTTCAAGTTGAAAATGTCTTTTGCAACGTTTAGGTTTATCCTCAAAAGAATATTCACATAAATAAGAACTGCATGAAAAATATTGCTTTGATAGTAGGCGGAAGTCGCGGTATAGGACATCGTATAGCTTTGCGATTGGCCCGGTCGGGATTTGATATATGGCTGACGTACAAGAGCAACCATGAGGCCGCTCAAAGCGTAAAATCGGAAATAGAAGCATTAGGAAAAACCTGCGATTTGATCTCCTTCGACGTCTCCAGTTATGAAGAGACGGAAGCCGCTTTGGGAGAAAGGGTGGAAGAGTGCGCGCCGCATGTTCTGGTTTACAATGCCGGGATTGCACGGGACAATCTCCTGATGTGGATGACTAAGGATGAGTGGAATTCGGTCATTTCTACAAATCTGGACGGGTTTTACAACGTGACCCGAGCGGTATTGTTTTCTATGTTAAAGATGAAAAGAGGCCGTATTGTTGTTGTCTCTTCCACCTCAGGCATAACAGGTCAGGCGGGTCAGGTCAACTACTCCGCTTCTAAAGCAGGTTTGATCGGCGCGGCAAAGGCCCTGGCCCGTGAGGTCGGGAAAAGGAATATTCTTGTTAATGTGGTTGCGCCCGGTTTTATTGAGACGTCAATGACGGAAGGTCTTCCTAAAGAGCAGATCCTGCCGTTGATCCCTCTTAACCGGTTAGGAAGTCCCGAGGACGTTGCATCCGTCGTTAATTTCTTGTGTACGGAAAAGGACATGTACATTCATGGACAGGTTATCGGTATTAATGGCGGACTATCAATGTAGTTTCTTTGCGCCTCTTTCGATCCAAAGCCGCTTTTTACTATCAAAATATTATGAAAAAATATAGCATTATTGTCGTCGGAAGCGGCATCAGCGGACTGACCGGCGCTCTTCTTTTTGCAATGAACGGCCATAAGGTGCTGTTGCTGGAGAAGGCCCCGCGTATCGGCGGGTCCTTATCACGGTTTTACAGGAACGGCGTTCCGTTTGATACCGGATTCCATTTTACCGGGGGACTTCATAAAGGGGGGGTGCTTTATGAGATGTTGTCGGTCCTCGGTATCCGCGATCTCATTCAGCCTGTCTTCTTGTCCGAAGACAGAGCCAACCTCCTTTATTTTGAATCGGAAAACAGGCGGTATGAGATTCCTTATGGAGTTGAAAAGATCAAGAAAAGATTAAAAGACTATTTTCCTGATGAAGCGGCAGCCATCGATATCTATTTTGATAAAGTCCAATATGTCTGTGATCAAACCCCTACGATGAATTTGCTGAAACTTACGGCGAACCATAATTATATAGACGAAGATTTTATTGCATTGGAAGAGGTATTGGACGGAATAACCCAAAACCGTATCTTAAAAGATTTATTGTCCTGTTTTGCGATGTGTTACGGGGTACAGCCTAAAGAAGTCTCCTTTGCCAATCATAGCAGGATGTGCCTTGGCCTTTACCAATCGATCGCGCGTGTCAGGGAAGGCGGCGGCGCTTTCATAAATGCTTTCAGGACAAAATTTAAAGATTTTGATGTGGAGGTCTGCAGCGGAAAATATATCACGGGCCTTACCGATATTCATGACGACAAAGTAGGCCGTTTTATATTAAATACGGGGGAAGATATTTCAGCCGACCAATGCATGTTTACAATACACCCCAAAGAGATTTTAAAAATACTGCCTAAAGAATATTTGAGCCGTGCCTTTATAAATCGTGTCTCATCCTTTGAGTCCTCAACGGGTTTTTTCTCCGTTTTTACAATCCTGGAAGGGGAATATGAAGAACCGGATTTCGAGGAGACGATGACTACCCTGCTTCCCGGTTCCGACGTCAATGAACTGTTGACCCCTGCGTCAGACAGTGACTCCGCTTTAGTTCTTATTAAATCTATCGAGCGGGCAGGGGATAAGACGTATAAAATCATTAATACCTTTGAGCCTTCATGTTTCATGGATATTGAAGCCTGGAAAGACTCAAGTACGGGCATGAGACCTCAGGCATATTATGATTTTAAAAAGAAAAAGGTTGAAAAAACCGTCGAGCGCATCCTGAAGGTTTTTCCGCAATATAAGGGCCGGCTAAAAGTTATTGATTCAGCCTCTATGCTTACCTTCAGGGATTATCTGAACAGCCCCGACGGGTCTGCTTATGGAATTAAACAGAAGGTAGGACAGTACAATCTTGTCGGAAAGCTTCCTTTGCGCAATTTATATGCAGCCGGACAGAGTTCTCTTTTGCCGGGAATAGTAGGCGCAATGATGTCGTCGTTCATTGTCGCGCGGTCTATCATAAAAGAAGATCAGTACAATAGATTTTTAAGTCAAAACTTATGCAATTGAACAGGGTAGTAATAACGGGCGTAGGCGTCGTCTCTCCTTTTGGCAGTGATGTGAACGCCCTCATGAAAGGAATCGAAGAGGGCAGGAGCGCGGTGCTGTATATGGAGGGATGGGACCAGTATATCGGCCTGCGGAGTCATGTGGCCGCCCCTGCGGAGATACGCGACGAAAAAAAGATCCCAAGGCAAAAGAGGCGCACCATGGGCCGTATGAGTATTTTTGCGGCACAGGCGGCGGAACAGGCGCTTGATGATGCGGGGATAAAACCGGACGGCATATCTTCCCGGCGGGCGGGTTGTATTATCGGTTCGACTATGGGAAGCGCGAAAAGTATCAACGACGCCTTTGAGATCATGCTTCCTGAAAAAGATCTCAGCCGCCTGAACTCCTCGATGTTTTTTCAGTGTATGGCCCATACGGCGGCGGCAAATGTCGCCCAGTATCTCGGTTTAGATGGTTATGTTATGGCTACCGCTGCGGCCTGCGCCTCTTCTCTTCAGGCCATCGGCACCGGTTATGATCTGATAAGATTAGGAAGGCAGGATATTTTGCTTTGCGGCGGAGCGGAAGAACTGCATCCGACGGTCACAGGATCTTTTGATGTTCTTTTTGCGACCTCGGCAAACTATAATCAAACCCCTCAAAAAACTCCCAGGCCCTTTGATAAAGATCGCGACGGATTAGTCTGCGGAGAAGGAAGCGGTATTGTGGTCCTGGAATCATTTGAACGGGCGGTCCGCAGGAATGCAAAGATATATGCCGAAATCATCGGCTACAGCACGACCGGAAACGGCCTGCATGTAAGTCAGTCCAATAAGGAATCCATGGTCCATTGCATGGAACAAGCTCTCGGTGATGCTCATATCACGCCTGAAGAGGTGGATTATATCAATGCCCATGCCACGGCAACGCTGCAGGGAGATCAGGAGGAAGCCGAGGCTGTCAGGGAACTTTTCGGAGCGTCCGTTCCCGTCAGCAGCCTGAAAGGATATATCGGTCATACGCTTGGCGCTTCGGGCGCGACTGAATTGATCGCTTCCTTATGCATGATGGAAAGAGGGATTATTTATCCGACACGGAATTTAGATACTGTGAGCCCCGAATGTGACGGGATTCACCATGTTACAAAACAGATTAAAAAGAGGATAGATGTAATTGTAAAAAACTGTTTTGCCTTCGGCGGCATCAACGCCGCGCTTGTTTGCAGGAAAATATAACCTGACAAAGGCGGTCCACCACAGAGCGCCCGGAGAAATGTGACGATAAAATAAAGCAAAATAGAATTATCTCATCAGTTGCATAACTTGAAAGGTCCCGAAAGCTTTCGGGACCTTTCAAGTTGAGGATGTTTTTTGCAAAATTTAGGTTATTTATGCGTTCCGGGGTGTTAAAATAACTCAAGTTAGGTGTAATATATAGGTCGCATAAAATTAAGGGCTTATACGAGAGGATTGGCAGGGGGTTTTTATGAAGGGACCAATGACGGAACAGGAAATTATCGATACCATCCATAACGTATTTGAAGAATCCTTTGAGATACAAAGGGAACGTTTGCAGCCGCAGGCGCATATCTTCAACGATTTAGGACTCGACAGTCTCGATATCGTCGATCTGGTAGTCGCCCTGCAAAACAGTTTCGGCATCAGGATACGGAATGAGGAAAATATCAGAAACATTCGGACGCTGCAGGACCTCTACGAGTTTATTTTCTCTATCAAAAATGAAGAGATCAGGAAGTCTTCATGATTAACTTAAACGGTGCTGAAGATGTTCTCGATTTCATTTTATGCAACTAATGGATTAAGATGAAGCGTTTTATGCTGGTTTGTATGAATGTATATTTTTATACCCTTTTTCTCCTGTCTTCAATGCTGGCAATTCCGGGTTTGACGCTTTATGTCGCTTTCCTGTCCTTCTTTGTATCGCATCGGACCGCGATGAAACGCTTTCGCCGGGCGATAAGCTGGTACGGCCGCGTTATAACATCGGTCCCGTTCCCGTTTATAAAACTCCGTTACGAAGACCATTCAAAAAACGGTCCTTCCGAGCCGTATGTTTTTGTCTGTAATCACAGAGCGGCGTCGGATGCGTTTCTGATGTGCGTACTGCCACACGAAGCGGTCCAGGTGGTAAATATATGGCCTTTCCGTATTCCGGTTATAGGCTTTTATGCCGGATGGGCGGGTTATTTGAACATCAACATGATGGCGCCGGAACTGTTTTTTGAGAATGCCATGCAATTATTGAGGGACGGAGTTTCCATTATTTTTTTCCCGGAGGGCACGCGTTCCGCAGGAAGGGAAATGGGCCATTTTCACGGGGCCGCTTTCAAGCTCGCGTTGCAGGCCGGGGCGCCTATTGTTCCCCTCTGCATTTCGGGAAATGAAAAAATCCCTCCAAGGGGGTCTTTGCTCCTGAATCCCGGAACTATAAGGGTGCGCAGACTTCCCGCCATTCCCTGGATTGACTATAAGGATTTGAATGCATTTTTATTAAAGAACAAGGTGCGTGAGATTATCGGTAAAGAATTGGACCTTATGGAGAACGCGATATGAAAGAGTACGCCAATTACAGGGGCATAGAGTTTTCCCGGCCCGAGGCAACCGAAAAAGTCAGGGAGGAACTATTAGCCGGTCATCTGGATTATATTGTGCATAATTCTCCGTATTACCGCAGGACTCTTAATAGCACGGATATTGATTTGAAGCATATAAACCTTGAGAATTTTCACAAGCTACCGTTTACGGACAAATCCGACATTGCGGAACATAACGAAGAGTTTATAAGCGTGCCCTTATCTAAAATCGTTGATATCGTTTTGTCCTCCGGGACGACGGGCGCGCCGATAAAGGTGATGTATACGGAGGATGATTTAAATCGACTGGCCTATAACGAGGAGGTCTCTTTCAATAGTTGCGGTCTGACGCCGGAGGATATCGTCCTGCTTACCTGTACGATAGACAGATGTTTTATTGCAGGCCTGGCATACTTTTTAGGCATTAGGAAACTGGGTGCGGCGGCTATCAGAAACGGTTTCAGCAATCTTGCGAGCCATATGGAAATAATTAAATTGATGGACCCCACTGTTATCGTCGGAGTCCCGACCTTCATGCGCAAGTTAGGCTTTTATTTGCAAGCCAATAATATCGATCCCGAAAAAACATCGGTCAAAAAAATAGTGTGTATCGGAGAGCCTGTCAGAGACGATAAATTATCTCTGCTGAAGTTGGGAAAAGACCTGGAGGATATCTGGGGCGCAAGGGTATTTTCCACCTATGCTTCTTCCGAAACGATCACGACATTTTGTGAATGTACGGCCCGGAAAGGGGGGCATCTTCATCCGGAACTGGCGATTGTCGAAATCGTTAATGACAAAGGAGAGGTACTGCCTCCCGGAGAGATCGGCGAGGTGGTGGTGACGCCTCTCTGTATAGAAGGAATGCCTTTGCTCAGGTTTAAAACCGGAGACATAAGTTTTCTTGTCGATGGCCCCTGTGAATGCGGGAGGTTTTCCCCGCGCCTCGGGCCTATAGTAGGTAGAAGGAAACAGATGATTAAATATCGGGGAACAACCTTATATCCCCAGGCTATATACTCGGTGCTCGACGAGATTCCCGAAGTCGGCGAATATTATATTGCCGTTTCAAGCTGCGCCGATCTGTCGGACGATGTCAAAGTGTATGTGTCCGTCAGGAACGGTTCTTCTTCCGATAACATTATGGATAAACTGCAGGCGCGTTTACGTGTAAAGCCCGAGGTCATTATCTCCGACGAAGAAAGCATCATGAAACAGGTTTACGCCGGGAACTCACGGAAATTCATTCGTTTTATCGATAAGAGGGAGAAAAAATGAAGGGATGTCAGAAGCGTATTTACGGAACGGAATTTTCACATGAAGAGATAGAAGCCGCCGTTAAAAACGGCAGACTACTTTCCATGGAGATAGAATTCAGCCGCAGGTGTAATTTCAATTGTATCTATTGCTATGTGCAGAATAATTCGGATTATGAAAATGAGTTGACCATAGAGGAAATTCAGGACGTAATACTTCAGGCAAAGGATCTAGGCGCAAAAAAGATTATTATTCTCGGCGGAGAACCGATGATCTATCCGCATATTCTGGATATGGTGCGATTCATTAAAAGTAGTGATATGGAGATAGAGCTTTTTACCAACGGTTCCAATATAACCCCGCCCACCGCGCGGATATTGTTCGAGCATGGCGTGAGAGTCGTCCTGAAAATGAATACCTTTGATGAAAAACTTCAGGATATGCTTTCCGGAAAAAAAGGGGCCCATCAGCAGATACGGGAATCTTTTAATAACCTGAAACTGGCAGGTTATCCTTCATCAGGCCGGCCCATGGGAATAAGCACTATCATCTGCCGTCACAATATCAAAGAGCTTGTGCCTATGTGGGAGTGGCTGAAGGACCAGGGCATTACTCCTTATTTTGAGATGATAACCCCTCAGGGAGAAGCCGTAAAGAATGATACCCTTGCAGTTGATACCATGCAGGTCAGGGAACTTTTTTATCGTATCGCGGACATTGACAGGGAAAAATACGGAATCATCTGGGACCCTCAGCCGCCCCTGGTAGGAGAGGTGTGCCTGAGACACCAATTCTCATGTACGGTGAATTCCGGGGGATATGTCCAGCCATGCGTCGGCGTTACCATACCCGTCGGCAATATCAGGGAAAAAAGATTGGATGATATTCTCAGAGAGAGCGAGGTTGTTCAGGACCTGAAAAATTATAAAAAGACAATAAAGGGTCCGTGCCGTGAGTGCATACGGCTGGATACCTGTTACGGCTGCCGTGGAGCGGCATACCAGTTGACGGGTGATTACTTAGCTTCGGACCCTTTGTGCTGGAGGAATTCAGACAGGCTGGAGGATATCGTAAGCCTGCCGGTTGACGCCGCCAAAGTGGTCCCTCACCAACTGCCTATGCTCCTGATCGATAAATTAATCGAGATTAAAGAAAGGTCGTCCGTGTCCGAGATGGAGATTTCGGATGATATGATATTCATCGGAGAGAAAGGGATTCTTGACAGGGAGTCATACGCCGAGATCATTTCGCAGGCAATAGCGGCCCAGGACGGTTTTAAGCATTTTGGGAATAACCGTACCCGGTCTGAAGGCCTTCTGCTGGGTATAAAAAATCTGGAGGTTTTCGGGGATGCAAAGGTCGGCGATAAACTTTCCATACATGTATATAAGGTTGCTAAATATGGAGATTTCGGTATTATTCAGGGGGAAGTTTATAAAGGAAACGACGTCATTGCCAGAGGCGAGATAAAACTCTGGCAGAAGGATAACTCGCCGGCACAATGACGATACGTCCGACGGAAAGAAGGTTTTTTGCGGTCTCTTTGCTGTTTTGCTGCCTGATACTTTCATTATACTATATTCCTTTTTCTGAGGCGCAGGAAAATAAAACGGACGGGGTCACGGACGTGTCCGTGCTGTTGCGCAGGCTGGGGCGGCAGGTTTCCGACTTCAAAAGTTTGAAAACGGATTTTGTCCAGGAAAAAGACCTGGCAATATTTCAGAATAAAATTATCCTTAAGGGCCGGATATACCTGCAAAAACCCGGCAGGATAGCATGGCATGTCGACAAGCCCGTTAAGTATTCCGTTCTGATCACCGATACGATGATCCGGCAATGGGATGAAGATACCGATCAGGTCCAGAAAATATCGTTGTCGAAAAATCCGGTTTTTAAAGTCGCCATCGGACAGTTGACTACATGGTTCAACGGAGATTATATTTCGCTCCTGGATGATTATACCGTGCGTATCAGACGGCAGAACCCTTTTGTACTGGAGTTTTTTCCAAAAGAAACAAATGCGGCAAAAAAATTTATCAAATCCGTTACGATCACATTCAGGGAAGATGAAAAATATCTGAAACAGATAAAAATTCAGGAGCCGAGCGGGGACAGTACGACCCTTTCTTTTGAGGGCACTGTTTTGAATGCTCCTCTTGAAGAACGCTTTTTCAAAGTAAACCGTCGTGTTAGATAAATACTTCGACCTTCTTTACGACTTTGTAAAAAAGCGGAAATGGCCGATATTTTTCATTCTGTTACTGTTGACCGCTACGGCGCTTGCCGGACTCCCTCTGCTTAAATTCAGCAGCGATATAGAAGCATTGCTTCCCGGAGACCCGGAAATATCCCGCAGCATGAATTTTCTGAAAAACTCCAATATCTCCAACAAAGTCGTTATTTCTCTGGCCCTTACTTCTCCGGAAAAAGACAAAGAAGCGCTCCTGCAGGCTACCGATCAGCTTGCCAACTCGCTCAAACCGCCTTTGTTCACCAGGGTCACTGTCGGACTCTCCCAGTCCGGTATGACAGACGACATGGAATTCTTATTCCGCAATATCCCGCAGATATTTTCTGAAAGAGATATGGCCTCTATAGACGCTCAGATAACTCCTGAAAAAGTTTCCGCAAAAATGCGTAAAAATTATCTGCAGCTATTGAAGCCGGAAGGTATTTTCATGAATTCCATGCTGCGTTCCGACCCGCTTGGTCTCAACCTTCTCATGCTCAATAAACTGAAGGTGTTGTCCGGTTCCTTTGGTTACAATATCAGCATGGAGAAGGGGCATTTTATAAGCGCCGACGGACGGCATGCCATGATAATAGCCAAACCTCGGTGCCGGTGACGGATACCCGAGGCGCCGGAGAACTCTTTCGTAATCTGGAAGAACAACTGAGGAAACTGCCGGACTATATTTCCAGTGACGTTGTAAGCGGACATGCCCACAGTCTTAGCAACGAAAGAGTTATGAAGAAAGACGTTAATTTGACCACCGTCATCGCTTCCGTGGTTTTTGTCCTTCTCTTTTTGTTTGTCTTCCGTGACGGCAGCGCGACGCTTATATTCCTGATCCCGCTTTTTTCTATTTTTCAGGCGGTCTATCTCTGTTATTTTGTTTTCGGCCGGCTTTCTTATGCGGTAGTCGGTTTATCCACGGTGCTTGCGGGCATTTCAGTCGACTACGGCATTCAGGTATATATCGCGGCGAGGAACGCCAAAGACACTCCTCACGATATAAAACGGATAGCAGGACCTGTTTTAATCGGCGCGCTGACGACCGGCGTCGTATTTTTTTCGTTCCTGTTTTCCGGCATTGAAGGATATCGTCAATTAGGCTTGTTGTCCATATTCGGTCTTGCTTTTTCTCTTGTATACTGTATTTTCATCCTGCCGCATTTTACGGCAAAAAGAAATACTGATGTATTGTTTGGAGAAAGACTCGAAAATTACAACTGGTCAAATAAGTATATTGTCGTGCTCTGGGCAATGTTAACGGCGGTTTTGTTGTTCTTTGCTTTTAATGTCAGGTTTGACGGTAATATTTACAAAATAGACGGCACGGAATCCGGGATATTGCAATCCGAAAAACGGTTTCAGGAGGTCTGGGGCCGGAATAAAACAGCCATGCTGGTAGCTGCCGGTGAAAGTCTCGATAAGGCCCTTGAGGAGAATGATGCTATATATAAAGAGGCGGCAACCGCCGTCGGCGCGGAGAAGTTTGCCGGTTTTTCGATGTTGTGGCCTGCGGAGAAAACAAGAAAGGAAAATGCGGCCCGCTGGAAACGTTTCTGGGCGCAGGGGAGAGAAGAAAAGCTGAAAAAACTTATAGAGGAAGAAGGGGTGAAATATGGTTTCAGCAGACAGGCTTTTGCCCCTTTTTTCGATAATTTATACAAAACGCCGGATGATAATGATACTGCCGCTTCCGGTTTTATCTCCGGGCTGAAAGAGCGATTTATCCAAAAAAACCGGGATGGATATCAGATAGTCTCATTCTTCCCGGACGAGAAGGAGACTATACAGGCCGTGAAACGGATAATCGCCCGGCATCCCGAGGCATTTTTGGTATCGGAAAGCGCCTTGTCTCAAAAAATTTCCGGGGTCGTTTATGCGGATGTAGCCAAAATGGCGGTCATTACCGCAGTCCTGGTGGTGTTGTTCACATTCTTGTATTTCAGGAATGTCAGAGAAGTTATCATATCGTTTGTGCCGGTGGTGACGGGCATTGTATGGCTCTTCGGGATAATGTCTTTGTCCTGCATTGCATTTAATCTGTCTACTCTGATAACCAGTATTACCCTGATGAGTATCTGCGTCGACTACGGGATATTTATGGTGTACAGATGCCGGCACAATTTAAAAACAGGCATAGTCATGGGTATAGCATTGTCCGCTCTTACCACTCTTATCGGCACCGGCGTGTTGATCTTTGCCAAACACCCGGCGCTGTTTTATGTGGGCTTGACCATGACTATAGGTGTAGGGTCGGGGTATCTTTCTTCATTGCTTGTTGTCCCGTATTTCTACCGCATTACAATGCCGTCAACAAAGGGAAAAGAGCGGACGTGAGACGTAGGCTTGCAGGATGGTTATGTGTGGTTTTGCTGGCTGGGTGCAGCGGCATCCCTTTTCAGAAGACAGATTATGTCCCGTTAGAAACGGAAGATCCGCTGACTGCGGTCGAGCGGTTTAAAATGAATTCCCCCGAAAGCTTCCAGTTGCTCAATACGATCGTTTTTCAGTATAATTGGATGAAATTTTCGGGCCTCGGTTATATCAGGGTCAATACGCCGGAAAAGACATTTGCCGTTGTCTGCATCAACCATATGGGTGTGAAGTTGTTTGAATTGTCCGGAAATGAAAAAGGCACGGTTTCTGGTTTTGCGCTTGATGAATTC
>JBAZWR010000053.1:0-16652 GCA_041660325.1 Thermodesulfovibrionales bacterium
AGATAAACCTCTGTGAAAATATGCATGTTATCGAAGGCGACCCTAATCAGCTCGAACAGGTTTTGATGAACCTTATGGTAAATGCAAGAGACGCTATGCCTGACGGCGGCCTTATCACAATCAAAACAGGCGTAATCGAAATTGGAAGGAACGGCTTTATTAATACGTCTGCCTATATAAAAGCCGGCAAATATATTTTCCTGTCGGTTTCCGATACGGGGTGCGGCATCCCGGCAGAAATACGGGACAGGATATTCGATCCCTTTTTTACGACAAAGGAAAAAGGAAAGGGAACAGGTCTCGGACTTGCTTCCGTATATGGGATTGTCAAGGACCATAAGGGATATATATCCTTTCAAAGCGAAGTAGAAAAGGGCACAACCTTTGAGATCTATCTTCCCGTATCGGAAAGGATCGTTCCCCTATTGGCAACGCCAAAAACCTTTTCCATAGAGGGGAGCGAAAGTATTCTCCTTATCGACGACGACAAGGACGTCATGAACCTTATCAGGGATATGCTTGAAAGCCATGGATACACCGTAATGCCTTTTAATAATCCCCTAAATGCCGTTGAAATATTCAAAAATCAATCAAGCAGAATACAATTGGTAATAACGGATATTATGATGCCGCTTATGGATGGTGGTAAACTTATAAAAAGCCTAAGGCAGGTGAAACCCGATATTAAAATAATTGCAATATCAGGGTATACCGATACGAATATCATCAACAATAAAGAAATTATAGTAGATGCTTTTATGAAGAAGCCTTTTGAGAAGCTTGAGATGCTGTCGACAGTCAGACGGCTTATTGATACGGGAGTAAGAAACTTACCACTTTATTAAAGCGGAAGCCCATGTCAGCCCGCCGCCGAAGGCCTCAAGGAGAATGTAATCCCCGTCTTTGATTCTACCCGATGTCAATGCCTCATCAAGCGCTATCGGTATGGATGCGGCTGAAGTATTGCCATACCGGTCCAAATTAATGATGACTTTCTCCATAGGCAGCTTCAGCCTTTCCGCGGTTGCCTGTATTATCCTGAGGTTTGCCTGATGCGGTATAAGAAGGGAAAGGCTTGCCGGGTCCAGATTATTCTCTTCCAGGGTCCTTACAGCGATGTCTTCCAAAGTCCTCACCGCAACCTTAAAGGTTTCGTTTCCCTTCATCTTGATATAATGCAACCGCTGCTCCAGCGACTCTGAAGATGCAGGGGTCCTGGAACCGCCTCCGGGCACATGAATAAGCTCCCACAACCTGCCGTCGGAATTGATATTCGTGGAGAGTATGCCTCTGTCTTCATCCGTAGGTTCCAAAATGACGGCTCCGGCGCCGTCGCCGAAAATGACGCAGGTCGTCCTGTCATCCCAGTCCGTTATTTTCGACAATACCTCGGCGCCTACAACAAGTATTTTCTTGTGAAGGCCGGATTTTATAAAACCGTCCGCAATATGCAAGGCATAGAGGAATCCCGAACATGTTGCATTAACATCGAACCCTGCCGCATTAACGGCGCCGAGTTTGTTCTGGAGAAAACAGGCGGTGGAAGGGAAGGGCATGTCTCCTGATATGGTTGCGACAATTATCAGATCAAGGTCTTCCGCCTTTAATCCGGCCCTGGTAAGGGCCTTCATAGACGCCTCATAAGCGAGATCGGATGCAGCCTGATGTTGACCGGCTATTCGCCTCTCCTTTATCCCTGTCCTCTCTATTATCCATTCGTCGGAGGTATCAACCAATTTTTCAAGTTCGGAATTGAAAAGAACTTTGTCGGGGGCATAAGAGCCCGTAGAGATAATTCTACTTCTTTTCAAGGATTAACCTTTCATGGTGGGCCATATCCTGTTCGATGGCGGACGATATGATATCGTAAACCTTTTTTTCCGCAAAATCCGATGCAACCCTTAAGGCATTCCTTATGGCCTTGGAAGTGGACCTTCCATGGCTTATAATACATGTGCCTTTTATTCCCAGCAACGGAGCGCCTCCAAATTCGTCATAGTCGGTTTTCTTCTTGAAATTCTTTAGTGCCGGCTTGATTAACAGGTACCCGATCCTTCCCGTCGTAAGCTTTGCAACTTCCCTCTTGATCATCTTAATCATGTTATCCGCAAGTCCTTCACTGGTTTTTAAGATAACATTTCCCGTAAAGCCGTCGCATACAATGACGTCAATATCTCCCGTAAAGATATCCTTGCCGTCGGCATTTCCTATGAAGTTGATGTCGGCCTCTTTCAGGAGTTTAAATGTTTCCTTTGTCAGCTCATTCCCTTTGGTGTCTTCCTCGCCGGTGCTGATAAGCGCAACCCTAGGTTCTTTTCTGCCCAGGATATGCCTGCAATAGGTGCTTCCCATGAGGGCAAACTGAAGGAGATTGTCCGGTTTACAGTGTATATTTGCGCCTGCGTCTATTAGGACAAAGGGCGCTTTTAAAGTCGGCATGATCGCCGCTATAGCCGGTCTGTCAACAACGTCCGAGGTCCCAAGCAGCAGGAGAGCGGTTGCCATGACGGCGCCGGAATGTCCTGCGCTGACAAAGCCGTCCGCCTCGCCGGTTTTTACAAGCTCGATGCCTCTTCTGATGGAGGAGTCTCTCTTCTTCCTGATTGCAGCGGTAGGCGGTTCATCCATTCCGATTGTCTGCGACGCATGTTTTATAAATATCCTGTTTTGAGGATACCGTTGTCCTGATAGCTCCCTGATGAGTACGGATTCATCTCCGACCAGAATGATGTCAATATCCTTAGAATTACAGACAGTTTCGATAGCGCCCTGGATATTGACGTCAGGGGCATAATCACCCCCCATTGCATCAAGGGCAATCCTCATACTTCTTTTTCAACTATTTCAAGTACCTTACGTCCGTTGTAAGAACCACAATGAGCGCATACCCTAAAAGGCAGTTTTAATTCATTACAATCGGGACAGAGGCCGAGATTCGGGAGCTGACCTTTCCAGTTGGCCCTTCTCTTGTCTCTTCTTGTCCTTGTATGTCTATGCGTTGGATTTGCCAATTTATTCTCCTTTCATTAATTTATTAGTTTTTTTAATGCCGCAAAACGAGGGTCCGTTTTTCCCGGGTTGCAGGAACACCGGCCGGTATTAAGGTCCGTGCCGCATCCCGGGCAGAGACCTTTACAGCTCTCGCTGCACAATGGTTTCATCGGCAGATTCAGCTCGATCTGTTCTTTTAAAAGGACCTCCAGATCAAGTTCATCTCCCGAGTAAAAATCCATATCCAGTTCCTCGGACTTTATTTCATGCGTATCCTCTTCTTTGAGTTCATCGACGGGATGATATACGGCTTCAACCGGGATCGAAAGGGATTTCTGAAAATCTTTCAGGCACCTGCCGCACTGAAGTTTGGCTTCAGCCGTCAAGTCACCCTTTACGAAAACTTCGGTTTCATGTTTTTCAATTCTTAGTCGCGCCCTGACGGCAGTAAGAATTGCATCCGATTCGACGGAACTTTCAAAGTCTAATTCTAAACCCTCTAAGGGTATATCCGATATTATAATCTTCATATGTAAAAGACCGGCCTATTGTAAGCAAAGTATTAAATTATATAAATAATTGACGAAAACTGTCAAGGACGCTTATTCGTTAAAAAGGCCAGGGAGGGAATATTCCCCGTATAGTTTATAATCAGGGTTGGTTGCGAATATTAAAACAGTCCGGTCAGGTACCAGGTTAAAATCTCCTGCCCGTAAAATAGTGTAATCAGAGAGCCGAGCGCCAGAAAGGGACCAAAGGGAATCAGGGAACCTTTTTCCCTTCCCCGGACCAGCAATGACAGGATACCGATAATCGAGCCTGTCAGACTTCCAAGAAAGGTTGTCAGGATTACGCCTTTCCAGCCGAGGACCCCGCCAACCATAGCCATCATTTTAATATCACCGCCGCCCATTGCCTCTTTCTTAAATATACGATAACCGGCTTTTGCAATCAGGGCGTACAAACCGAAGCCTGCGGCAGCTCCTATAAAAGAAGATTTTATGCCGAGGAGCGTATATCTCATAAACGGATCGGGAAGGAGAAAAGAGCCGGCAAGCAACCCTAAAGGGATGCCCGGCAGGGTAATCCTGTCCGGGATTATCTGGAAATCTACATCTATGAATGTTATAACGATAAAGGCCGAGCAGAAGATGAAATAAAAAACGGTATCCCAGCCAAGGCCGAACCTCCAGAGTACCATGACGTAAAAGGCTGCGTTTAATAATTCAACAAGCGGGTATCTGAAGGATATCCCGGATTTGCAGACCCTGCATTTGGCTCCGAGGAAAAGATAACTAAATATTGGGATATTGTCGTAAGGCTTAATCGGGATGCCGCAATCAGGGCAGCGCGAAGAGGGGAATACAAGCGAAAGTTTTCGCGGCATCCTGTATATGCAAACATTCAGGAATGAACCGATGACGGAGCCCAATATGAAAGTTATTATATAAATAAACATTTAAAAGTTATAAACTTACGAACTGCTTATATCCGAGGCCTTACTTTTTGCAGCGTCTATGTCGCTGTTGATCCGTTCTATCTCGCCAAGGGCATCCATGATGATTGTGTCTTTCAGGATATTTCTTTCCGGTTGTCCTTTCAGTTCCCAAATGCGTTTCCCTATGGTTTTCATTATATCGTCTTTTTTCTTTTCCAAACAGTCCGACTCATAGAGGAGTTTCATGACCGAAAGCTCTATCTTAAGCCTCTCGGAAAACATGGAAGAAAACCACTTTAATTTTTCTATGCCGCTCTCAAAATTGCTTCTAATCTTCGTCCACATAATAACCTCTTTAGGCCGTTTTGAACAGTTCCATCTTTCCTTCCCAGAATGTTTCAAGGGATTTCTTCAGCGCCGGGTACTCCTTTATTTCCGGATCCTTGTCAATAATGGAGAATGCCTCTTTCCTTGCTTCACTCAGCAGGAACGAATCACGGACAATATTTGCGATCCTGAGGTCGGGCATCCCGGATTGCCTTGTGCCGAAGAATTCGCCGGGGCCTCTGATATTCAGGTCTTCTTCGGCTATCATGAAACCGTCGTTGCTTTTCACCATTATCTGAAGCCTTCTCCGGGCTTCTTCTCCGTAAGGTTCATATGCTAATAGTATACAATATGATTGATGTGAACCCCTACCAATTCTTCCCCTGAGCTGATGGAGCTGCGAAAGTCCGAACCTCTCTGCATGAATGATTATCATGAGCGTTGCATTCGGCACATCCACTCCTACTTCTATGACGGTTGTGCTGACCAGGATGTCTATCTCTCCCTTTTTGAAAGACGCCATGATCTCTTCCCGTTCCTGCGGCTTCAACCTGCCGTGAATAATGCCTGTCCTGAATTCCGGAAATATTTTCTCAAAGGCGGTTTTTCCTAATGTTGCAGACCTGAGGTCGGTTTTTTCCGATTCTTCGATTAAGGGATAGACAACATAGACCTGTCTTCCCTTCTTTACTTCTTCTTTGATAAGTATGTAAACCGATTCTTTCCGTGTTGAAGGGACCATGCGCGTTGCTACCGGCCTCCTGTTTGGCGGTAGTTCATCAATGACGGAATAATCAAGGTCTCCATACACGGTAAGGGCAAGTGTCCTTGGTATCGGCGTTGCCGTCATGACGAGCACATCGGGATTCAATGATTTTTTTCTGAACAATGCCCTCTGCATAACGCCGAACCGGTGCTGTTCATCAATAACAGCCAGTCCAAGATTTTTGAATTTTACCCCTTCCTGAATAAGCGCATGGGTGCCGATGACCATATCGATCTCACCGGATGCGATTTTTTCCAAAGGCCTGTCTTTTACGCTTGCAGTCAACAGACCAAGCCTCAAACCAAGTCCATGAATAAACTGATGAATGTTTATATAATGCTGTTCGGCAAGTATCTCCGTGGGCGCCATGAGGGCGGACTGATACCCGCATTCTGCGGCAGCCATCATCGCCATTAAGGCGACTACCGTCTTTCCGCATCCTACATCTCCCTGTATCAAACGGTTCATGGGATGGGGGTTCTTCATATCTCTGGTGATATCATTGGACACCTTTTCCTGCGCCTTTGTGAGTTTAAACGGCAGCATGTCAATAAACTTTCCCAGAAGTCTGCCGTCAGGTTGAAAGGCGATCCCTTTTTCGACGGCATTTCTTTTCTTTAAAACGGCGAGACCGAGTTCAAGCATGAAGAGTTCATCAAAAGCGAGTCTTTTATGAAAATCGCTTGCTCCTCTGTTTAGCAGTTCTATTTTTACGAGCGCATCCGGGAAATGAATCTGTGAAAGGCTTTCCGCAAGCCCGGGCAAGGCGTTTCTCTTCAGAATATAATCGGGGATGTCGTCGCGGACGTCGTCGATATAAAGGCTTACGATGTTGAACATTATAGACCGCATTTGTCTTACACTGAGGCCTTTGGTTACCCTGTATACGGGGACAATCCTGTTGAGATGGATATGGGAGTCTTCTCCCTCCGTTAATATCTCGTATTCGGGATTATCCATTTCAAATCCGATTCCCCGGTAAGGGTTCTTCTTTACAGTGCCGCAAAGAAGCGCTTCATCGCCGATTTGAAAAGTTTTTTTCATATAGGGCTGATTGAACCACTTACATTTCAGCAGGCCGCTTCCGTCGTTGACAACAAGCTCAAATATCCTGAGGTTTCTTCCGGGGAGTTTTATGATTTCAGCGGAAATGACTTTTCCGGAAGCAGTCTCTAATGCGCCGAAACTCAGGTCGCAGATCTTCTTTATCCTGCTTCTGTCTTCGTAACGGATGGGGAGATAATAAAGGGAGTCTTTGACCGTTTCTATGCCGATGCGGTTGAGAAGTTTTGCCCTGTTCGGTCCTACGCCTTTTATGAATTGGATCGGAAAATCTGAGAGGTCTTTAGCCATTAGCAGAAGGCGGAGTAAAGGTCCTGTCTGCTTCTTCTATTCTCATCTTGGAGTATTCGCTTTCGCTTATGATGTCTATATCCCATCCGGTAAGTTTCATGGCAAGCCTGACATTTTGGCCCCTTTTGCCTATGGCTATAGAGAGCTGCTGTTCGTTGACAACTACCATAGCGGTTTTCGATTCTTCGTTTATGCCTATTCTGTCGACGGAGGCGGGACTTAATGATCTCGCTATAAGCTGCCTGGCGTCATCAGTCCAGGGTATTATATCTATCCGCTCACCCCGGAGTTCGCGCACGATCAGTTGCACCCGCGTGCCTTTCATGCCGACGCATGCTCCTACAGGGTCAATGGATGTATTTTTTGAGAATACCGCAAGCTTTGTTCTTTCGCCCGGCTCCCTGACAATGCTTTTTATGATCACCAGTCCGTCATTGATTTCCGGGACTTCCAGCTTAAACAAAGAGGCGACAAACTGCGGATTTGTCCGTGTCACCATAATAGCGGGTCCTTTAGGTGCTATCCTTACATCTTCTATATAGGCCCGTATCGTATCCCCTCTCTTGAGGTTTTCATTCGGCAAGGTCTCTTTTACGGGAAGCAGGGCCTCTGTTTTACCGAGATTGAGATAATATATGCCCTTTTCTTTCCTCATGACTATACCGCTGACTATCTGTCCCACCTTGTCCTTGAATTCATTATAAATTGCATCCCGTTCCGCTTCCCTCACCCGCTGGAAAATAACCTGCTTTGCGGTCTGGGCCGCTATCCTGCTGAAATCATGGAGGTCTAAAGGTATGTTGGCTAAATTCCCCTCAATGGCCTCGGGAGCTATCTTCTTAGCGTCATCAACGGAGATTTCCTCGTCTTTATTGACTACTTGTGTAACGATCTTTTTTGTCTCAAAGACCGATATAATACATGTTTTTGTATCAATCGTGAGGTCGATATTTGTCCTGCCGCCGAATTTCTTCCGGACAGCTGAAAGCAGGGCGGACCGGAGGGTCTCGATCAGCACTTCCCGTGAAATGCTCTTTTCCCTGCTTAACTGTTCTATGACATAACAGAGTTCTTTTGACATCAGAATTCTATCTCCAGCCTTGCCTTTGAGATTTTATCAAAAGGTATCGGTATCTCATATTCCTTTATCATAAGTTTTACTATATTTTTATCAACGCCTGATATCCTGCCGATAAAAAAATTTCGATTATCTATTTTGTCCGCCGTAACTATCCGGGCTAATTTGCCCGTATTTTTCTCAAAATCAATCAGTCTCTTTAACGGTCTGTCCATTCCCGGAGATGAAACTTCCAGGTTATAAGAACCCTGAAGGGGGTCTTCAACATCGAGCAGGGCGCTGAAACTCTTGCTGAAATGCTGACAGTCATCAAGAGTAACGCCGTTTTCTTTATCTATTAAAACTCTGAGCAATAGTTTTCCTTTTCCAAGCAATTCGATATCAAATATCTCCACCCCATGCGCATCGGCAGCCTGTTCCGCCAATTGAGTAAGCTTCTGTTTGATATCGCCCATACGTCTTTGTCCTGATATAGATAACTGCATTCTTAATGCCCCGAAAAATTCGGGGCTGTTGCCAAATATTTCCAGTCTCCGAATGCTTGCTGCACCTTTTTCAAAAGGTGTGATGAGATATTAATATGCCTTATAAAACAAAAGAGTGGGACTGCCCACTCTTTAATCAAAAACGTATTATGTTAAATATATCAGTTCCACACCGAAAAAGCAAATTTAGGGGACAGGTAAAAAAACTGCCTGTCCCCTAAAATATACACACAGACTATTTATGTGCCGGTTTCTCTGGTGCAGGAGCCGTGGCCGGAGCCTCAGCCGGTTTCTCAGGAGCCGGTGCTGTTGCAGCCGGAGCCTCGGCCGGTTTCGGCGCCTCAGGTTTCGGCTGTTCAGCCGGTTTGCAGCCTATTGTGAATGCTACCATTAAGACTAATGATAAAACTAAAGCTAATATCTTCTTCATTAAGTTTTCACCTCCTTTCAATAATAATTGCTTAATATCTTAAAAAGATATTATATCACAAAAAACAATTGTCAAAATAAAAGTCATAAAATTTTATACTTTATATTTTTAAAAAATCAAGTTATTTTTTATTAGTGCATAAATGATTTGCCGAATAATCGGTAAAGATTAACAAATGCTAATAGGTATACTTTACTATTAAATCGATTTATGTTATTATGTTAAACTCTTTTATTTCTGAAAAGAGTGGAAATTATAATTTAATCAGGGGCGATTCTCGAAAAACTTCGAATCGCCCCTCATAGTCAGAAAGGAGCTCGGGGAAGATGTTAATTATCGGTGAGAAATTAAGTATCATAGCCAAGCGGGTAAGGGAGGCTATGCTGAAGAAAGACAAAGGTCCCATACAGGACATAGCAACCGCGCAATGGAAAGCAGGGGCCGGTATGATCGACGCCAACATCGGACCTGCGGAAGACGGGGGCGAAGACCTTATGCAATGGATGGTGACCGCGATCCAGGAAGTTGTCCCTGCGCCGGTTTGTCTTGATACTACAAATTACAAGGCGATAGAAGCCGGGCTTCAAGTCCATAATAACCAATGGGGAAGGCCTTTAATCAATTCTACATCAAATGACCCTGAAAGGTTCGCGATGCTCGAGCTCGCAGCGAAGCATAATTCACAGATCATAGGCCTTACCGTTGGAAAGGGCGGTTTGCCGGCGGACGCTGAAGAGAGGGCGGCTATTGCCGCGGAGATTATGGCCAGGGCCGCTGAATACGGAGTCCCGCTCGAAGATATATTCCTTGATCCTTTGGTGCTTCAGGTCGCAACTTCACAGGACCATGCATTAAAGGTGGTTCAGGCAGTGAAGATGTTTCAGGAATTGAATGATCCGCCGATGAAGACGGTTGTCGGCCTGAGCAATATTTCAAACGGTTGTCCGAAAAACCTGAGACCCGTAATAAATAATCACTATCTTTCTCTTTTGATATATGAAGGGTTGACCGCAGCCATAGCGGACCCGCATGAAATTGCGCCGACGGTGAAAACGATTGATGTAATTATGGGCAGGACTCTCTATGCCCATTCATACATGGAGATGTAAATAAAAGGTTACGCAGTTTATTGAGTTTACTCGGTTTACATTGTGGATAAAATCGGGCAAATAACGTAAACCATTTAAACCGGGTATCTCAAGGAAACTCTGTAGACCTTCTAAACAGGAGGAAAAGAGATGGCTTTTGTCCCGCCGAAAGAGATGTTTCCAGGTAAGGTTTACTCCGTCACAACAGGCTCTGCGCCGAACAATATCACATTTGGAGGCGAAAATGTCCTGCCGTTTCATGCGTTTGAAGGTGTTTCGCCAAACCGTCCCGTTATCGCCTATGAAATTCAGGATGTCCCGCCTAACGAATGGCCGGAAACCGTTCAGAAACCATACAAGGATGTTTCAGGCAATCCCGCTTCATGGGCCAAATTCTGTCAGGATACCCTGAATGCAAAGGCTATAGCATTAAGATTGATCGGCACACATCCTGACCGGGAGAACCGCTCACCTGAAGAAGCTGCGCAAACCGTAAAAGAGGTCCTTTCATCAATAAATATACCCCTCATTATTCTCGGAAGCAACCATACGGAAAAAGACGCTCTAGTCCTGATAGCCGCGGCAGAGGCTGCCAAGGATAGAAATTGCATAATTGGAAAGGCGCAGGAGGCAAACTACAAGACGATAGCCGCCGCGGCAACGGCGAACAACCACACATTGATCGCCATGTCCGAACTGGATATAAACCTTTCAAAACAATTAAACATACTTATCACGCAGATGGGTTTCGATAAGGAAAAGGTGATCATCGATCCGATGTGTTCGGCCCTTGGATACGGTATTGAATATACCTATTCGGTCATGGAGCGTATAAGACTTGCCGCATTGGCCCAGAATGACGCAACCATGCAGCAGCCGATACTGGGCGATGTCGGGATGTTCGTATGGAAGGTGAAAGAGACGATGGCGAAGGAATCGGACCTTCCGCAGTGGGGCAGTCTGGAAGAAAGAGGCATCGCCTGGGAAGCGGTAACCGCAACAGCTATGCTTACCGCCGGCGCCGAACTGCTAATTATGAGACACCCAAAGGCGATTGAAGCCGTTGAGAAGATAATTGAGGAACTAATTTAAATACAACCTGGTTTGCTTAGTTCCCTCAGTTTGCACTGTTTGCCCTGTTGTTTTGTTTGTTCTATCAACTTTGTAAACCGTGTAAACTTTGCAGACTCGGTAAACTGATTATGGAGGTTTAGAATGGCTTTAACCGGTGTAGAGATATTTAAATTGCTGCCTAAGACAAACTGCAAGAAATGCGGTTTCCCGACCTGTCTTGCCTTTGCGATGAAGCTTGCTCAAAGGCAGGCGTCGCTTGACGCCTGTCCGGATGTTTCCGAAGAGGCCAGGCAAAAGCTGGGTGAGGCATCCGCTCCCCCCGTAAGACCTATTATTCTGGGAGCAGGCGAAAGGGCTGTCAAAACGGGTGAAGAGACGGTCCTCTTCAGACATGACAAGAGGTTTGTGAACCCTTGTGTTTTTGCCCTTGAGATAAAAGATACGCTTGGCGAGGCCGACATAGAGAAAAAGATTGAAGAGATTCTCCATTCAGAGATAGACAGGGTAGGGCAGAAGCTGAGAGTCGATGCAATAGCCCTTACAAACGACTCGAATGACGCCGTCAGATTTGAAACTGCTGCAAAGGTTATAGCGCAAAGGGTCCCCGACATGCCTTTAATTATCTGCACGGCAAACCCCCGGGCTGCCGAAAACGCGACAAAATTATTTGCCGGTAAAAAGCCTGTTTTATACGGCGCCGATTCTATGAATGCGGAAGCAATGGCAAATATTGCAAAGTCTTACAAGGCGACTCTCGGGGTTGCAGCCTCTGCCGCCGGCGGACTTAACGAACTTGCCGAGCTGACTGAAAGGATAAAGAAATCAGGGATTGAAGATATGGTAATAGACTCCGGCGCAAGGAAGGCAAAGGATATCCTTGAGCATAATACTTTGATTAGAAGGGCGGCAATAAAAAAGAACTTCAAACCCCTGGGTTATCCGGTCATTACCTTTGCCGGGCGTGAAGACAACCTTGTTGAAACGCTTATCGCTTCACTCGGAGTTGCAAAGTATTCTTCGATTATAGTGTTGAGCAGTATCGAGAAATGGAAGGACCTTGCCCTGTTTACTTTGAGACAGAACATCTACACGGACCCCCAGGTCCCGATGCAGGTTGAACAGAAGGTCTACAATATCGGAGAACCGACCCCTGAATCACCGCTGCTTATTACTACAAATTTCTCGCTTACCTATTTTATAGTCTCCGGTGAAGTGGAAAACAGCAGGGTCCCGAGCTTTCTTGCGGTCATGGACTGTGAAGGGCTTTCAGTCCTTACGGCATGGGCGGCGGGAAAATTCACGGCCTCAAAGATCGCGCAGTTCATAAAAGAAAGCGGAGTCGAAAGCAATATTAAGCACAGGGAACTTATCATACCCGGCTACGTGGCAATATTAAGCGGAGCAATTGAAGATAAACTTGAAGGATGGAAAGTCACCGTAGGGCCCCGTGAAGCAAACGGAATTCCGGCTTTCATGAAAACAAGAACGGCATAAGAATAATAAAAAATGCTAAATTATTAATATAAAACTGAACAACCCCGACAGACAGAATTTCGACGGGTTTTATCCGTCATTCCGGCTTGTCCGGAATCCGTCTTCGCCAAAGAGGGATTCTCGCCTCTGTGATTTACTGAGGAGACCCTGCACGCGCGAATGACAAAATTTTGCATTTTGCAATGTTAAGTTTGCATTGATTTTTATTTATAGGAGGATTCGATGTCTAAATTAATAGCCTCGGCAGCGATTAGAGGCGCCAATGTTCTGGTAAAAAAGGCCGAAGAGATGCTCGAAAAGGCTATCACGGAAAAGGGCGAACAATTTGCTTTTGAGTTTCCGGACACTGCCTATTATCTGCCTATGGTATATGCGCTTACGGGTTTTGCCGTAAAAACACTTTCCGATATGAGGGTAGCGCTTGGAACGGCAAAAGAGCAGCTTCATCCGGAACCCGACGAGCATTTATGGAAGCCTTATCTGGGCGAGGCGCTTGATTCAGGTATGGCATCGCTGTTTGCCGAAGAGATCATTATGGCGCTCCGGTATGTGAACGGTCTTGAGCCGGTTACCGATCCTGAAACAGGCTATGTATATAACGGGTTCGTTACGGATACGATCCAGAGGAATCTTGGTATACAGCTTGTCGACGGCACGATGCCGGGTTTTGCCGCGATCATAGGCGCGGCCCCTGATGATGATACTGCAGTGAAAATCATCAGGGAACTTCAGGAAAAGAATATCCTGACTTTCCTGTCCGGCCAGGTAAACGGCAATAGCGTTACAAAGCAGCTTCTAAGAAAAGGAGTCGAACTCGGCTGGGATACGAGGATAGTTCCGGTCGGCCCTGATACCGAACATACGATATATCCTCTTGACTGGTCTGTCAGAGCGTCTCTTATCTACGGAGGGAAAAAACCCGGAGATTATAGAGGTCATCTGAAATATACAAAAGACAGGGTCTTTGCCTTTGCCATGGTCCTGGGTGAACTTGACGACATAAAGTGGACGACCGGAGCAGGCGCCATCAATATGGGTTATCCCGCAGTCTGTGATACGGACGTGCCGGTTATCCATCCTTCCGGCGTATGTCTGTACGAAGAAGTTGACAAGGAATTTGACCACAACAAGATCGTCCAGAAGGCCATTGAAGTAAGAGGTTTAAAAATTACAGTGGAGAAACCCCCGATACCCGTTGGATACGGCCCGGCCTTTGAAGGTGAGAGGATACGCAAAGAGGATATGTTCATAGAGTTCGGCGGGGCGCGCACGTCTTCGTTTGAATGGGTGCGGATGAGGGAGATGGAAGAACTGGAAGACGGCAAGGTTATCATTGTCGGCAACAATTGGCAGGAGAGATATGAAAAGGGCGGCAAGATGCCGCTCGCTATCGTTATAGATGTTGCGGGAAGAAAGATGCAGAAGGATTTTGAATCCGTTATAGAGAGGAAAATCCATCACAATATAAATGAAGCTCAGGGTATATGGCATATGGGTCAGCGTGACATAAACTGGATAAGGATACACAATAACGCAAAGAATGAGGGCTTTACCCTTGAGCATTTAGGTCTCCTTAATGCAACCATGACCCATCACAGGTTCAAATCTATTGTGGACAAGGTCCAGGTAACGATTTATACCGAAGAAGAAGATGTATTAAGGGTCCAGGAAGAAGCAAGGCAGTCATACAAAGAAAGAGACCGGAGGCTCGGCGGACTAGTAGATGAATCAGTTGATCTATTTTATTCATGCTTACTCTGCCAGTCCTTTGCTCCAAGCCATGTGTGTGTCATAAGTCCCGAAAGGCTCGGTCTCTGCGGCGCATATAACTGGCTTGACTGCAAGGCCGCATTTGAAATAGACCCGACAGGAGGCAATCAGCCTATACCAAAGGGGGATATGCTGGATTCCAGATACGGCAGATATTCGGGCATAGACGAATATTTAATGAAGGCCTCAGGCGGCGCTGTTGAAACGCTGAATCTCTATACCATCATGGAAAACCCTATGACGTCCTGCGGATGTTTTGAGTGCATTGTAGCAATAATCCCGGAGGCAAACGGAATAATGATCGTGCAGCGAGGTCATACAGGCATGACTCCGGTCGGGATGAAATTCTCCACCTTGGCCGGGACTGTCGGCGGAGGCACACAGAACCCGGGGTTTATGGGTATCGGAAGGAATTTTATCACCAGCAAGAAATTCCTTGCCGGTGACGGAGGCATAAAGCGGATTGTATGGATGACCAAGAATCTTAAGGAAAGCCTGAAAGAGGCCTTGGGCAAACGCGCCGCTGAAGAGGGTGTCCCCGACCTTCTCGATAAAATTGCGGATGAAGACGTCTGTGAAGATTCGGAGAAATTACTCGAGTTCCTCGCCGGCGTCAATCACCCTGCATTGGAGATGGAACCGATACTATAAAAGAATTAAGGCTAAGGTTGACCACCTGCAAACTTAGCGGGTTAACTCAACCTTGACTCGACCTTGACCTAATTATTCAGTTGGAGGTTTTATGAGCAAAGTTGTTAAGAGTGCGGATAAGGCTGCTGAGAAGATAATAGAATGGAGCGAAGCGCATAAGATCGAGACGTGTTTTGACAGGGCGCAGAAGATGAAGCCCTGCCCTGTCGGAGCATCGGGAGCTTGCTGCAGAGTGTGTCATATGGGACCCTGCCGGCTGTTAGGGAGCAATGCGGAGGAAGAGGCAAGGGGAGTGTGCGGCGCTACGCTTCCGACGGTTGCTTCGAGGAATTTCCTCAGAATGGCGGTTGCCGGTTCTGCGGCCCATTCTGACCATGCGAGAGATATGGCTTTTACTTTGCTCGCAGTGGCAAACGGTGAGGCGCCTGATTTCAGGATAACCGACGTAAGGAAGCTTTACAAGGTCGCAGGGATCCTGGACATCGAATTCGAAGGTCGTTCAGTCACGGATGTTGCCGGAGATGTTGCGACGAAACTCATTGAAGATTTCGGACGACAGAGAGGTGAGCTGAACTATATCAAAAGGGCGCCGAAAAAGACACAGGAGAGATGGAGAAAGTGGGGCATTATTCCAAGAGGCGTTGACCGGGAAATAGCCGAGTCAATGCACCGCACACACATGGGTGTTGACCATGACCCTGACAACCTTCTTTTAAGCGCTCTGAAGGTTTCCATCGCGGACGGATGGGGCGGCTCTATGATCTCTACGGACATTACCGATATTCTCTTTGGCACTCCCAGGCCGGTAAAGGCTGAGGCGAGTTTCGGGATATTCAAGGAAGATGAAGTGAACCTTGTTGTCCACGGGCATGAGCCTTCCCTTGCAGAAACTATTGTTAATGTGGTGAATGAGCCTGAATTGATAGAGTATGCAAAATCAAAAGGCGCAAAAGGGATAAACCTCGGCGGGATGTGCTGCACGGCAAATGAGGTGCTCATGAGGCACGGCATCCCGACGGCAGGAGGTTTTACAAACCAGGAGCTTGCAATCCTGACAGGGCTTGTAGATGCGATAACTGTAGACGTCCAGTGCATTATGCCGGCATTGACCGAGCTGTCAAAAAAATTCCATACAAAAGTCATTACCACATCGTATAAGGCAAAAATTCCCGGCGCAATGCATATCCAGTATGACGAACACAACGCAAAAGATATTGCCCGGCAGATCATAAAGCTTGCCATTGATAATTTCACAAACCTCAAAGCGGAAGGCAGTCATATCTCCGAAAAATTCCCTGTGATTGCGGGTTTCTCTCATGAATACATAGAGTATATGCAGGGCGGCAGATGGAGGGCGTCGTTCAGGCCGCTGAATGACGCTATTATGGCGGGAAGGATCAGGGGTGTAGTTGGACTTGCGGGTTGTGATAACCCGAGGGTCCCTTCCCAGGGACTTCACCGTTACCTTGCAGTTGAGCTGATTAAAAATGACGTGCTTATTGTATCGACAGGCTGCGGCTCCGCAGCTTGCGGAACCGCAGGATATCTGACGCCTGAAATGGCCCTTGAAAACGCAGGTCCCGGATTAAGGGAAGTCTGCGAAGCAATCGGTATCCCGCCGATCCTCCACCTTGGATCATGTGTCGATAACTCAAGGATACTTCCAATAGTTTCCGCCATGGCGGAAGAAGGCGGTCTTTCAGACGA
>JBAZWR010000054.1:0-9250 GCA_041660325.1 Thermodesulfovibrionales bacterium
GGTTGCCCAGAGTAAAGCAGGCAGCGAGATAACCCTCAAAATACTCAGGGCAGGCAAAGAATTTACCGTCAAGGCGCTTATCACTGAATTGCCGAGAGATGTCGCGGAAGTTACGCCGGAGCAGTTACCCGACAACTCGGAATTAAAGGCCCTTACCGGCTTGACTGTAATGGATCTTTCAAAAGAGATTATAAGGCAGCTTGGTTTTAATAAAGATGAGAAAGGGGTAGTTGTTGTAAAGGTAGAAGCGGGAAGCTCTGCGGATGACGCCGAGATTAAAAAGGGTGACGTCATAAAAGAGATAAATAAAAAGGCGGTAAACAGCTCGGAGGATTTTAACAGGATCGCTACTAATATCAAAACGAACGATTCCGTGCTTCTGTTTATAAACAGAAACGGTAAAAAGTTCTATGTCATACTCAGGGCGTCATAAAGACATTCGCCTGTGGCAGACACTCATCCCTCATCCTTATCTTCCGTGTTCTCTGTAGTTAACACAAACGTTGTAAACCATATTAATTTTGTGTCTTTCGTATTTAAGTTGAAAACACACTGGATCCCCGGGTCAAGCCCGAGGATGACATTCTTAGGTGATTGTTTTTGTTCGTCATTCCCGCAGTTCTTAAGCGGGAATCCATTAAGTCTTATGACTCTTTCAACTTTTTTACGAATGAACCTTAATTTTTTCATTTTATGCAACTGACTTGGGGTAAGTTTTAATAATAGAGGCTTTTGCAGGAAGCTCAATATATTACTTACGGAAAGGAGGTGATAAAAAATGTTTCTTATTTTAAGAGTGGTAGTCTTTTCCCTCTTTGCACTTGCAGGTTACTTTATCGGCACTAAATATAGTTATGACTTATATGGGGCCTTCATAGGCGCCGGTTTAGGACTGGTCGCTATTGCAGCAGAGATAATCTTCAGAAAGATTCAACTCGGCGCGGTTATCGGCGGGCTCCTGGGCATCTCCAGCGGGCTTTTATTTGCATACCTTCTTATTTTACCGTTAAAATTATTCGTTGGCGAAGATATAAAGATCCTATCTCTGGTATTAATGTCGGTTTTCGGATACGCAGGACTGCTCCTCGGCCTGGATAGGGGAAAGGCTATTTCCGTTGCGAGTATTTTCAGGCTTTTCAGAGGACAGGGCACGGAAGAAAACCTCAAAATCCTCGATACCAGTGTAATAATAGATGGACGCATTGCGGATGTATGCGAGACGGGTTTTCTTGACGGGACTTTTATTCTTCCCCAATTTATCCTTCAGGAATTACAGCATATTGCGGACTCTCCCGACCCGATGAAGCGGGCGCGGGGAAGGCGCGGACTCGATATGCTCCACAAGGTCCAGAAGATGTCGCGCATTACAGTCAGGATCGTTGATGAGGATTTCCCTAAAATCAGAGAGGTAGATGCGAAACTCGTAGCACTGGCAAAGATATTGAATGCAAAGGTCATTACAAACGATTTTAATCTGAATAAGGTAGCGGAACTTCAGGGGGTATCGGTGCTGAATATAAACGAACTGGCGAATTCTCTGAAACCTGTCGTGCTGCCGGGTGAAGTAATGAAGGTTTACATACTGAAAGAAGGAAAGGAATATAATCAGGGGGTCGCATATCTTGATGACGGGACAATGGTTGTAGTCGAAAATTCGAGGAGGTTCATCGGCAAGAATGCCGATGTAACCGTGAGCAGCGTGCTGCAAACCACTGCGGGCAGAATGATCTTCTCCAAACTCAAAGAAGATTACGAACGGGATGAATTAAAGGCGGCAAAGTAAACAATGGTAATCCCCCCCATGCCTTCCTTTAGGCAGGGGGGGATTATGACAAGTCAATAAAGTCTTATGAGCGACAATATAAAAACACTTAACCGCCGCCTAAAAGTTATTGCAATCGTGCCGGCCGCCGGGCTTGGGAAAAGGTTCGGCCCCGGCGCTAATAAGCCGTTCCTTCAGCTTGGCGGCAGACCTCTTATTGTATGGTCCCTTGAGACTCTGGAATCCATCCCCGGTATTGTCGAGATTATTCCTGCGCTTAAACCGGATGATATGGAAGAGGGGCGGAAGGTCTTTGAAGAATACGGCCTTAAAAAGATAAAAAGGATAGCAGTCGGGGGGAAGGAAAGGCAGGATTCCATTTATAGCGGCCTCAAGCTCATTCAGGACACGGACTGCATTGTGCTGATCCACGACGGAGTGAGACCTTTGATCGAAAGAGGTCTCATAGAAAATGCTATCGGGGGATTGGCAGATTGTGACGGCGTTGTTCTTGGCGTTCCCGTGAAGGATACTATCAAAGAAGTCCATGATATGGTTATCTCAAAGACCTTGAAAAGAGATTCCATATGGGCGATACAAACTCCCCAGATTTTTCCATACAGGGTCATTTCAAAGGCATATGACAAAGCGATGAGAGACGGGCATTATTCAACGGACGACTCGGCGTTAGTTGAAAGGAACGGCGGAAAAGTCAAAATTGTTATGGGTTCATACGGGAATATAAAAATAACAACTCCTGAAGATTTGCATATTGCCGAGACATTGCTAAGCCTAAACGTTGCAAAAACGGCAGGGCTGATACGATGAAAAGTCTTCTAATGCGACAAAGGACTATATTTCGAACACATAAATGCAGATATAACCTGCGGTGTCTTACAGAAGAATGCTGTAGCACAGCATTTAAGTACATTAAGGTGTCGCTACAAGACCTTTTCATCGTATCAGCCCTGCCGTTTGTAATAAGTTTTTGCATCCAGCTAAACAATGACTAAATAATTCCAACAAAATATAGAGATTCCCCGGCATTTAAACTTTTTTTGCATTTTCTTTTAAAATTCGTTTAAAATTTAGGTGTTATTATTTCGACATTAAAATTTCCAACTTGAGGTTTTTACTTATGCGTATAGGAATCGGCTATGACTCGCACAGGCTTGTTGAAGGAAGAAAGCTCATCATCGGCGGCGTTGCCATCCCTTTTGAAAAGGGGTTAATCGGCCACTCTGATGCCGACGTCTTATGTCATGCAATTACGGACGCCGTCATCGGCGCGCTCGGTCTTGGAGATTTAGGAAAATATTTTCCGGATACAGACCCGAGATGGAAGGACGCATCGAGCATTCAGATGCTCAAGGAGATTATCGACATTACCCGCATGAATGGTTATGACGTTATGTGGGTAGATTCGGTCGTTATTGCCGAAGAACCTAAACTCTCTCCTTATATTGAATCAATGAAAGTCTCTTTGTCCTTTGCAGGGTTATCACCCGGGGCAATCAATATTAAGGCCAAGACAAACGAAGGCATGGGTTTTATCGGTCGCGGCGAAGGCATCGCCGCCCATGCAGTATGCTTGCTGGACCGCTTGTGCGAGCGGACGGAGCAATAGTTATTTCAGCAGCAGTTTTCTTACGTCCCCCACCCTTAATGTAACATTGTTGGCGTCGAGGTATTCAAGAAAAGGCAGGGCGTATTTTCTGGTTGTGTTAAGCACGTCTCTGAACTCAGCCACCGTCATTTCCGGTTTCCTGCCATAAAAGTCTTTCAGTTTATCTATCATCTGTTTGTAGACGGAAGACGTCGTATATATGGAATCGCTGATTCTGACAAGCCTGCCCTCTTTTGTCATGAGCTTCAGAATATCGGCAAACCTCTTCCCGTCGATTTTCAATGCTTGGGAAAGATCCTCCTTTGACGGAGGCTGGAACCCGCCTTTATCGAGAAGTTCAAGTATCTTTGTTTTTGTCGTCTCATCCACTTCCGACAGCGCCACCTTGAATGTTGCAAGCCGCACCAGTTCCTTCTCCAGAACAACCTCTTTCAGCGAAACGATGAGGTTTCCGAAAAGGCGGGGTTCGATATTAATATGCGCCCGAATCTCCTCTTTCAGTATGCCCGGTTTGAGGGGGTTTTTCCTGTGGAACCCGGTGAGTAGTCCGATAACATTTTCCCTGAAGGAATCCAAGGCGGCTTTGTGAATCAGGATGTCTTCAAACTGTTGAAGGCTGCCATTTTCCTTTAATGTCCTGATGGAATCTTTTATGGAAGGTATTTCAGCCTTCACCCAGCCTTCAATGAGCGGAGTTTTCATGCCGTATATACCGGCTCTTTTGACCTTTACCGCAATCTTTTCCGGAAGCGTTCCGGTCTCAAAAATACTTAAATCCTCCGTGCCTTCTTTATGGCTTCTGCGATGAGACAACGGATCGAGTACGGCTCCGCCGCCTATGGTATCCAACGGGGAAAACCTCCTGATAATATAACGGTCTCCGGACATTGCAATGACCGGGGCCTGAAGCCTGAACTGGCCGTAGCAGTTTTCGCCTGCCTTCAGTTCATTGGTCCCGAAAAGGATTATTCTGGCAGTAGTCTCGGAAGTCCCGAGATGGAAATGGACGAGGCTTTTGCTTTTAAGGACAGGGGCATTCGGGAGCAGTTCCACCTTTGCGTCGAGTTTTCTTGTGGGGACAAGTTTTTCAGGGACAACAACCGTATCGCCGCGCTGCAGCTCATCTTTGTCAATACCCTGAAGATTTATTGCCACACGCTGCCCGGCATATGCCGTCCGGATGGGTTTGCCGTGGCTGTGGAGTCCGCGGACTTTGCTCTTGATATTGCTCGGGAGTATCTCTATGTCATTGTCTAACGAGATGCTTCCGGATATGGCGGTCCCTGTGACAACCGTCCCGAAACCCTTTAGCGTAAACACACGGTCTATGGGGAGCCTGAAAAGACCTTTGGTCTGCTTGGGTTCCACCTTTAATGCAACTTCTCTTATTTTTTCCTTAAGGAATTCTACGTTGAACATTGTTTTTGAGGAGACCGGCACGATCCCGGCGTCTTCAAGAAAGGTGCCTTTTACAAAGGCTTTCACATCATCCGTAACAAGCGCAAGCCAATCCGCTTCTACGAGGTCGGCCTTGGTGATAGCTATGATGCCGGTTTTTATCTTGAGCAGGTTGCAGATATGCAGATGTTCACGGCTCTGAGGCATTATGCTTTCGTCTGCCGCAATGACAAAGAGCACAAGGTCTATGCCGCCTGCGCCGGCAAGCATGTTCTTGATGAGCCTTTCATGTCCGGGCACATCGACAATGCCGACGGTAAGGCCGTCAGGGTACTCAAGGTCTGCAAAACCGAGGTCTATGGTAATGCCGCGCTCTTTCTCTTCTTTCAACCTGTCAGGGTCTACGCCGGTCAGAGCCTTGACGAGAGAGCTTTTCCCGTGATCGATATGTCCGGCGGTCCCGAGGATTACGTAACGCATATAAGTTTCCCTGCTTTCAGAATATTTTTTCTGCTGCCGTCTTTGTATATCAGCGTCACGGTCGGTCTGAAAAAGACGAAGTCCTGATGAAACGGGGTCTTTACCTTACCGCCAAAGGAACTGTTGTCTCCAAGTGCTATATGGATTGTGCCGAGTATCTTTTCCGATTCGAGGATGTTGTCGGGTCTTTTGGCGGCATTGTTTGTGCCGATACCCAGTTCCGCAATATTCCCGTTCTCCCGCCGTTCCGCAAGTTTATTTTTTAGATATGCGACATATTCGTCTTTTCCGGATACGTCGACGACATTCCCGTCTTTAATGGTAAGCAGCATGGGTCCCGAGAGTTGTCTCGTCGGACCCCATTCAACAACAAGCCTGCCGTTAGCAGTGCCTTCAACGGGCGCAAAAAAAACCTCGCCGGCGGGGAGATTCCCGAAGGCGCCTTTTTTCGTGAGTATGCCGGTGTCTGATAATGCCTTACGCCCCTTTTTTGAGAAGGAGACGCAGGTGCCGTTAGGCGTGTTTATGATAACAGATCCGGCTTTGTTTATTTCCTTTGCCAGACCGATAGTCCTTTTTGCAAGCGCCTTCCACTCTACATTCATTGATCCTTCAAGCATCGAGACCTCGAAAAGCGGCATGCTTGCATATCTGCAGCCGCAGATCCTTGTCAGGAAGTCTCTAAACCGCGTATGGCTTGTGGAATAGTTTGAGAGGGCGATCACACAATCAACTGCATTGTCTTTATATTTGTTGATAATAGCTTCCGCGGTTTTGATGATATTGTCTTCCGCGGTTTTTCTCAGGATTGGCAGAAACAGGCTTTCTTTTCTTAAAGCCTCAACAGCTTTGCACCCGAATGCAAGCTCCCATAGTTCAGGGGGAGGCTCCGTGCCGTGGCTTCCGGCTGCCGGGTATTCATGATAGATAATTGATTTGCAAAAGCTTTTACCGATTTCGGCAGACAGGATAGCGAGGCATCTCAGTTTTGTCCTTCTCTCCTCATCCGACTCGGGCAGGCCTTCTTTTTCCGACACCCTGTCATTGAAAACAAGGACCCTCTCATGCTTTTTTACTCCGAGATTGACCCTGAATATGTCTCTCAAAGCGCAGGTAGTCAAGGTCTACCTGAACAAAAATTCCATCTGTTTGAGGTGTTCTCCCGGAAAGTGGATGGGGTAGTCGCAGTCAAAACAGGCCGTACAGAAATTATGAGAACAGGGGACTATCTTCTTGAGGCCTTCGATACTTAGATAAGACAGGGTGTCCGCGGTTACATACCTTTTGATTTCATCTATGAGATGGGTTGATGCTATGAGTTCGCGTCTGGTAGGCGTGTCTATTCCGTAAAAGCAGGGGCCGATAGTCGGCGGAGAGCTTATCTTGAGGTGCACTTCCTTAACGCCCCCTCCTTCCCTAAGCATCTTCACTATCTTTTTGCTGGTAGTGCCCCTGACAATCGAGTCATCTATAACAATCAGCCTTTTCCCTTCGAGGAGTTTCCTGACCGGATTCAGCTTTATCTTGACGCCGAAATGCCGTATATTGTTTTGCGGCTCTATGAATGTCCTGCCGACATAGTGGTTCCTTATGAGACCGAAATCGAATGGTATGCCCGATTCCTCTGAAAATCCTATCGCCGCAGGCACCCCCGAATCCGGCACCGGGATCACAAGGTCTGCATCGGTTTTTGATTCCCTTGCAAGCTGGCGTCCGAATTCCTTACGCATCTCGTTGACATTGACCCCTCCGAAGATATTACTGTCCGGTCTGGCAAAATAGATGAACTCAAAGACGCAGAAGGCCTTCCTGTGGTTGCTGAATATTTTGATAGATTCGAGCCCATGCTCATTGATGATAAGGATTTCACCGGGCTCCACGTCGCGTATATAAGTAGCGCCGATCAGGTCAAAGGCGCAGGTCTCGGAGGCGACGACATAGGCGCCGTCCTTCATGCCGAGGCTGAGGGGTCTGACGCCATAGGGGTCTCTGATAGCTATCATTTCTTTCTCCCTCATGATAAGCAGACTGAACGACCCGCTTATCTGCGTCACTGCATGGGCGACCCTTTCATAGAATTCATTCCCCTTGGAATGTGCGATAAGATGAACGATCACTTCGCTGTCAGAGGAAGACTGGAAGATAGCCCCTTCATCTTCAAGAGAATTCCTCAGCTCTGTTGCGGTCACAAGGTTTCCGTTGTGCGCTATGGCAAGGGTGCCGAGGGCAAAGTTTGCTACAATAGGCTGGACGTTTTTCATGACGCTGCTGCCTGCAGTGGAATAGCGGTTATGGCCTATTGCCATGTAGCCGGGCAGACGCCTGAGTCTTTTTTCGCTGAAGATGTCGGCAACCAATCCCATTGATTTTTCAAGGAAAAGCTGCCTGCCGTCCGACGAGCAAATACCCGCGCCTTCCTGTCCCCTGTGCTGGAGCGCATAAAGCCCCAGATAGGTCAGGTTTGCCGCTTCGGGGTGCCCGTATATCCCAAATACCCCGCACTCTTCATGGATATCGTGAAACATAGACTATTTAGTTTAACATATATTCCGTTTTCAATGATTTTGAAAATGTCATAAAATTTAAGCGTCTCAATTAAATACATTGACCGCAGATTCAGTTCTATGGTAGAAAAATACATGGGCGAAAAACGGAAAATGCTTGCCGATCTCCCTTCGGTAGACGAAATACTTAAGACTCAACAGTGCATTGAATGGCTGAAGACCGTTCCGAGGAAATTCGTTTTGCAGGGGGTCAGGGAGGCCATCGACTGCAGGAGAAAAGGTATTCTGGAAGGCGCCGATACGGATCTTTCAGAAGAAGTCCTCATGACTGATATCGAAAACAAAATTCAAAGACTTTCCTCATACAGTCTTAAACCTTTGATCAATGCCACCGGCGTTGTTATCCATACGAACCTGGGACGTTCCATACTTTCGGAAAAGATACTCGATAACATAAGAAAGGTCTCGGTAAATTATTCGAACCTCGAATATGATATCGAAAAGGGCAAGAGGGGGAAGAGATACACCCACGTCAAACGTATCCTCCGCGAAACAACCGGCGCCGAGGATGCGCTGGTGGTAAACAACAATGCCGCGGCCGTCCTTCTCTGTCTGAATACCCTTGCCCAAGGCAAAGAGGTGATCGTATCAAGGGGTGAACTTGTCGAGATTGGCGGGTCCTTCAGAGTTCCCGACGTAATGAAAGCAAGCGGCGGCATACTCCATGAGGTCGGCACAACCAATAAAACCCATTTATTTGACTACGAGAGGGCGATCAACGAAAATACGGGTCTTATTCTGAAGGTCCATAAATCGAACTACAGGATTGTCGGCTTTTCAGAAGAAGTTCCCATTGAAGACCTTGTCAAGCTCGGCAGAAAACGCCAAATACCGGTCATGTTCGACCTCGGAAGCGGGTGCCTTATCGATTTAAGACCTTACGGAATACATGATGAGCCTGCGGTAAAGGATATTGTGAAAACCGGCATTGATATAACGACCTTCAGCGGCGACAAACTGCTCGGAGGTCCCCAGGGCGGCGTAATAGTCGGCAAAAGTGAGTTGATCGAGAAAATACAGAAAAACCCCATAACAAGAGCGGTCAGAATAGACAAACTTACCCTTGCCGGATTTGAGGCTGTTTTGATGGAATATGTTGATGAAGAAAAGGCGATCGAGAATATCCCGACACTGAGGATGCTGCTGCAAAAACCTGAAGTGATAAGAAAACGGGCGAATATCCTCGCCGGAAAACTGAAGAAACAAGTTTCAGGCGCCGGCATAAAGGTTGTGACTGATACATCAAGGGCAGGCGGCGGCTCGCTGCCTGAAATGGACCTTCCAACTTATGCCATATCCATAAAACCGCTCAATATCACTGTCAATGAACTTGAGGAAAAATTAAGAAAAGGCAGCCCGCCTGTTATAGCCAGAATTAAGGATGATTCCTTATTGTTTGATGCAAGGACTCTTCAGGAA
>JBAZWR010000054.1:9260-16497 GCA_041660325.1 Thermodesulfovibrionales bacterium
ACATCCTCCTGCGAATCAGCAGCATAATTGAATAAAAGACTGTTTTGTCCATCACTTCTCTCTTTGCAAGAGTCTCAGGGTTTCTTCATATATAGTCTTTCGAGGTCCTATGGCGACAACTTCAATAACCCCTCTGTCCTTTGCAGTTTTATAAACCACCCTGAATTTTCCGACTTTAAAGCTTTTCAACTCCTTAAGTTCATCTTTCAAAGCCTTGCCTGACTGAGGGTCATTCAAAACAGTCTGTAAGGCCGCTTTTATTTTCCGTTTTATGTCCGGATGCAGAGTGCGGACCAAGGCCGCCGTTTCGTCGGACACTTTCAACCTGCGTATGCTCATTTATCTGAACAGTTCCTCAAGCGTATAGAGCTTCGCTTTGCCTTTCTTTAAAGCCTCCACACCCTTTTTTATCTCGTCCATAAAAGCGGAATCAGAGCGTACGGCAATCGTCTCCTTCCAGCTCTCAAACTCATCGGAGCTTATCAGGACCGCGGCAGGAGAGCCGTTTTTTGTAATAATGACCTCCTCATCGGTTTTGTAAACGGCGTCCACGAGGCTGCTCAGCTTCATCTTCACCTCGGAAAGTGATAACGTTTTCATCTAATTAACCCTCCTTTCTGGTTGACCAGAATTAAGACTATCATAACAAAAACTCTCCGTTATATCAATGGTCTCATTACAGTTCGTCAAGAGCAATATCGGACCTTTTCATATCAAACCGTACACGGATTAATTTCAGCAAAATCAGGCCACGGATTTGCGGCTGCGGCTGTCTTGATGGAATATGTTGATGAAGGAAAGGCAGCCCGTCTGTTATAGCCAACATTAAGGATGATTCCTTAATGTTTGATGCAAGGACGCTGCAGGAAAAAGATTTTGGAGACATCCTCCTGCGAATCAGCAGCATAATTGAATAAAAGACTGTTTTGTCCGCAGCCTTATTGAGTTCTCTTTTTTACGTTAAAAAAATGTCGCAACCGGCTTTTGAAGCATTTCCGATTGATACACTACAAAGCGTGAAGCAGCAAGTTTCACTGGAAATACTTCTTCCTCACAGGAACCAATGCGAAAGGCGGCCCTCAAAACTCCGCAGAGTACAATGCGAAATAGTTGCAGTCATTGACTATCAGAGCATTTAAACTCTTTTCTTGAGTAATCTCCTCATGACCTCCTTGTAACTCAATACTTCTTGGAAAACTTTGTAGCCCCCATGACCTTTGGCAAATTCTTGAAGTCCGTAATTATTTCTCGATTTATACCGTCTTTCACCCCAGATGCACCATATTAAAGCAAGCCTTTCCTTCTGCAAAAGTCTATCCAACAAATCTTTTCTTAAATATATGAGCTTATGAGAGCTATGCCAGTCTTCGCCCCACCTGAGTGTGAATGATGCCCTCCGATTTGTCTCGTCGTAAAAATCAAATGTTTGTGGTCTGGCAGTCAAGTTCAAACTTTCACATAATTCTTTTGAAAGAACATAAGCATGGCCTCCATGGTTTGCAGCACTTGCAGCCTCTGACATGTTTAAAGTAGCAACTGGTAACCGAATTTCATACTCTTTTGTTTTCTGGACAATCTCCGTTCTGAAGGACTTAATGTTTCTTATCCGAATCTTATTTTTACTAAAGTACTTATAAACAGCTTCTTCCGCAATTTTTTCGTTCCGATATTCATCCATAATTTCAAGCAATTCTTTTAATTCAGTTGCCATTAGATTTACTCCGTCTTTGAGAAACTCGGTTTTTTTATCAGGCACACGCTTTTTTTTAGTCCCCACAATAAAAGATATTTCAGTTACCCCGTTATAAGGAAAAGTTTCGCACCAAGGTATTTCACCGGCAAATATGTAATATAACTCGGGAATTTCCGGTAACCATCGTCCACCCACGTCCTGTTCGGTAAGACGGTCAATAATCTCGGATACCATTTCCTTTTTCACCAACAAACCACGAGTAAAAATGAAAACATCTCTTTTGGAATCCAAATTCTCCTGTTCGATAAAACCATCTATGAGTACCCAAGGGCCGGGTTCGTCTTGTATTGTCCCAAGTACAGTAAATGGTGATATGTCCGGAGGCGGCCCCAGTGTAATCCATTTTGGTAAGCTTTTCAAGCGACTCTTCAGAAAATCAGACTTAATGATTTCGATTTTCTGGATTTCAGCAGGAAAGCTAGGGTCTATATCCGTTGTGAACCTATTTTGATAGCCAGATTCCCATTCGTTCTTAAGCAACCCCTTATCCTGGCGATATCCCGCAATTTCATAATATGCGATCCAGCAATATTTCTTGCCATATCTGTCGATTTTACCGCTATTTTCTACACGTCCAAAACCATATCTTTCTCGCGCAATGTTTTTATCAATTTCTCCAAATTTTTCGAGAGAGTAGCCCAGAGAATAAATTCTCCACCACATTTTTGATTTAACTTCAAGATATTCCGGATCATCAAAATCATAATTTCTTCTTTTAGGTATTAAACGCCCCATTGTATAATTATTGAAATCAAAGCCAGAGGGATAGTTCCCGTCTCTATACTCATTTTTATTTTTATCTTCCGCTCGGCCCCACCCCTCAATAGCGGCATCTTCAAACGACGGCGTTATTCTTTGCCTTTCATTTGAATTTAGCAAAACACCTTTATGCAAGAGAGCAATATCTATTGTATGTTTAGCATAGTCCCTCATAAGGATATGGGTTGTGGAAAACTTAGCATTTTTTGCAAACAAATTATCGAATAAAGACCTCGCATACTTTAGTAATAAATTATTCAGAAACTCTTCATCGTGTTGAAAAGCCATCACTATGCCATAGGAGGCTGCTATCAGCCTTTCCACTACGTAGGGATCGTTGATTTCAAGGGCTTTCAATGTGAGATCAAATAGATTCAGGGGATCGCCCCGACCAAACCAATACATAGCGCGGGTAGCTACATCGCGAAGTTCGTGATCAGTGGATGTGAGGAGCCACATTACCCATTTAGCTCGAAGTCGATCAGATGGCGTCCTTGTCAACAGATCTTTTTTCCATAGTGATTCGATTGAAAGAAGATCATTAAATCTTTCGCCTCGGTTACCTCTAATCCATTCAGTCCAGCTTAGATCTCGCTCTTCGGTTGACAGTGCCCGAAGCGCAGTGTCCAGAAAATCAGAATTAAGCGGATGTTTTTGTGCTGCGCGTAGTCCCCGAAGTTGATTGAACAAACGTGGTCTCTCCGAGGGATTATCTCTGAGCAGATCAAAGAGAGCACGGGTTGTATCATCGTCTAAATACTTTGCCTCAAGTTGAGCTGCAAACCTGAGGGCAACATTACGAAATATATCGGGTGTTTCTTTCCAAAGCTGACTTCCCTGCATACGGCGAGGAGTAAGCGCAACTAAGGATCTAAATATGTCGGCTGCCAAGGAGTGACTATTTTCTCCGTCAAAGGACTCGATCACCTTCGATTTCTTGAGCCATTCAAACTTCCTATCATTTTTATGTTTTACTATCAAGAAGTTCGCGACAATATATCCGCCAAGAGCGTCATAAATCGGAGTAATTGCAAATTGATCCGGTTCATTTCCTGGATTTCTAAAAACTATTCCTTCTTGCGCAAGTAAATTTACGATATTACTGTCCCATTTATCCCATTTAATGGTCGTGTCAGATAAGGCTTTTTTATAAGCTGCTTCGCTGATCTCACGCTTTTTAGCGTTCCACAGCACTAGGCCGAATTTGTAGATTGCGGTTTCAACTTCTGACCTGGTGTAGGGATGACTAAGATTTGGCATCTGTGAAATTCGCTCGCAAACATTAGCAACATACTTTTCCAAAAGTGGTGACAATGCCGCAGGAAAATAATCAACCTTGACTTCAGATTCCTTCTTAGGATTCGTGACCTCGCAAAATATTCGCAACGTTAGCGGATGTTGCAAAAACTCCGTAGGTATTTCTGCGTCACCTGGGTTGATTTTAAAATGGATAAAATACTTTTTGATCGCCTCACGGACATCTCCCCCAAAGCCTTCACTTTCGATTTGTTTTATGCCATGCGGAAGCGCCATAACTGCAAATGACTCTCTTGCATTTGTCTGCCGCCGAGCCGCACGTTCCCGGCGATGTTCCCCTGTCCGTAAAGTACAGACAACCAGAACATTTGGGTATCTCTTTATAGTCTCGTCAAGAATGGCCAGAGGTGCTTTCCAATCTTTTGGATTCTCAGCCTCATTAAGACCGTCTATTACGACGGGAAGTCGGCACCTTGCACGCTTACCAGCCGCATCCAATCCTGATAGCAACCTTTCCATGCTGGTTAGGGGATTGCCGTTAAGCTTAAAATGTCGAGCGAGGTCATCGAGTATCTCACCTTTGTGAAGATCTCGACCATGGAGCAGAATGCCGGCAGGTCGACCGTTCTGATGAGCGGTAAGATGAGCAGCCATTTGGGTCTTTCCGCCACCAGCATCTGCCAATACTGACACCAGCCCAACACCAAGGAACTCTTCAGCCTCATCCAACAGCGATTGTGCTATCCTCATATCATCAAGAGCGTTAGTTGCATCCAGTGCTATAGGTAAATTCCAAGGTCTAAGTCGCCTCGGAGCAGCGGCAACATTTGCATCTATTAAAGATTTCCGTTCATGCAACTTTTGTTGGATTACGTCAAGATCTCCATCAGAAAGGATTTCGTGGAAGTGCAAAAGCGTATCAGCAAAAGCAGACAATGCAGCGACAAACGGCGGGATCGTCCTTTCCAATCGAGGGGGTAGAGCATCGAGGGACTTGGATATTACATCAGCCGCGTTCTTCAAGTTCTGGCCTACAGTGATCATCTGTTTCCAAGATCCCGGTTCTCCGAGCATCCGTCGAATAATGCGCTCTGCTTCTACCGATTGATGTACCGGCTCCAGCCATCGTTCTTTGATTGGTTGAGTAGCTTCCCGATGCTGCTGATCTAGGACTTCAGGAGTCATAACCAGATCACCGAAGTAGGTGCTTCTTAGCATCAGACCTGGACCATTAAGGTATGTATCAATGTCCTCCTCAACCCATTGTTGCAATGTAAACTTGGTTGGCAGAGCCTTGAACCACTCCTGATCATTCTTGCTGAGGGTGTAGGGCGTCCAGAGAACCCAATCTGTGAGATCAGGTAAATATTTTTCAGCCTTCGCTAATGAATCCTTAATATCTGTTCGGCTGGCCGCATTTAAATCTCCTGCGATAGTTCTTTCATGAAATTTACACTGCCACCCATACCAACGCGGCGGGCCTCCGAGTTGTTGGCAAATTGTGATTAGTTTGAGATGAAATTCAACGCCTGGTTGATTTTTCAGAGCCGCAAATTGTCCGTATTGACCAAAATGAAGACGAATCAGAGCACGACAAAGATTCTCAAAATTTCGACTCTTGCTTCCAGGGAGCGAATAAAATGATGCCCAGTCGAGAGGCGGCATACTTATTTGCCCCTCCCATAGTCCGTATCCGGGTAATCGTGGGCCGAGTATACTTCGACCCTTGCACCCTTCATAACCATCAATTTTAAGAATGCGGACACCTCAGATTCGTCCGTAGTGACGATTATCTTGTCTCCATCTACACACGTACGGGTATCATAGAGAAAATGCTCAAGCTCAGAGGGACTCAGATCGTAGACATTAACCTTCCTTAAGAGATCCATCACCGCGTCACTGAATCGATTTGGTGATGTTCCAACGTCAATCTTATCTCTAAGGCCTTCTGTTAGCTGTTCGATCAGCTTTTCTGTCTTTTCAGCTTCTTCAGCAGTCTTGAAATGTCCAATCATTACGAGATTCATCGAGTGCTCTGACCCATAGCCATTCCATATTTTCATTGAATCTCCTCCTGCTTGATTTTTTTCAATTTGTTGAGTGCGGCTATTACCCCATTTTCTCGAATAGGAATTCCGCTTTGATCGAAGGATGTTCGCTTCATGATGCCTGATGCATCTATGTGCGCAAAGGCAGCAAGACCTGATTCAGCGCTTAGTGGATCGCACGTAGGAAGTCCTTCAGTGTCACCCTCGCTGACCGCAAGAGGTATCCTCCCTCGATATCCGTTTACCCATTTCCGCAATCTTATCGTGGTAACATAATCTATGCCGCTTCCTATCCCTGCAGGCTCCTCTGGAAGTAACAAAAACTGAGATGCGCCAAGGTCTGTAGCCAATTGAACAGCGTCATCAAGGTTCCCGATGGTTTTCGAATTAACCACAAAATTGATGCCAAAACGTGCAACACGCCCGATTGCGGTGATACGCTTAAGCAATGCATCAAAAGGTCGGTTTCGGATAGACTCATACGTGGTGCCTATACCGTCCATACTGACTCTGACGAAATGCAGAGTACCGGCAAGATCATTCAAGAGTTGGTCGCTTAACCTATGAGCGTGAGTTGTCATGGTTATAGCAAGATCAGTCTTTTTTGCAGCGTAGGAGCAGAGTTCTATCAACCGAGGGTAGAGGGTTGGCTCTCCACCGCCGAAACCTACCCCGAGCGTTCCGTTAACGTCCAATTCATGGAGCCACGACACAACTCTATCGAAGGTGAGAGTAGCAGGCACTTTAGGGGCAAAGCAGTGTGAGCATGCAAGGTCGCAAGCATTTGTTAAAGCGATAGAAACTTGCCGGGGTGCCGCCGCCCATGCTACCTCAGGTGGAACGAACTCATCAAGGAGAAGATTCGCGCCCGAAGTGCGACTGAATAGATGGATGCCCGACGGCCCCATTCTCATCTTGATCACTAAATTGTTTTGACCCTCCTTCTAAAAATCTATCAATGATAGTACGTTATGTGAGAGAAAGGCAAGAACGGGAATTCATTGTCTTCCATCCCTCTTTTTTGTCCTGACAATTCCAACTAGTGGATAATTCCTTGGTACCCCTCAAATGTCGCATGGTCTAAAAAACCGTTGGTTATCAGGTGGAGGGCGCAACACGGCCGTTATCGGAAGGAAGAGCGGGTAAGATTGATATCTAAATGTCTCTTTCAGCCACAAGTAAACGTTTAGCACTTAAAATAGGGACACATCCCATTTTTCTTGACAATCACCATAACAATCGATAAAATCTCTTATGCCGAGGATTGGGCGAGCAGTCGCTGCGGGATTTCCGCACCACGTAATTCAAAGAGGAAACAATCGTGAAGAGGTTTTCTTTGATGCAAAGGACCGAAAGAAGTATTTAGCGCTGCTTAAGAAATACTCCGTGAAGTGGGAATCTACGATAATATCATACTGCC
>JBAZWR010000055.1:0-16373 GCA_041660325.1 Thermodesulfovibrionales bacterium
ATGAAAAAAACCTTCAACAGGGGGATAGGATACATTATCGTTGTTTCAAGAGTTGAGGCAGAGCAGGCAGTTGCTTTGCTAAAGAAATCGGGATACAGGGCCTTCATTATCGGCAGGACAGAGAAAGGAGGAAAGGGTGTACGATATTCATAAGATCAAAGGTTTTTTCAGAAAGATATTTACTCCCGTTACTATAATGCTTGTGCCGCACAGCAAAACAGAGCCTCTGAACATAAAGGTGCCTTTTATCGGGATATTTACTGCACTGGTGCTATGCTGTTTCGGTGTTGTTTATGTTATTTCCATTGCAGTAAGCACAGTTGAATACTATAGGATGAAGAATAACTTGAACTATTATTCGCAGCAGTTTTCCGAATTGAATACAACCATCTCTTCTCTGAAAAAGACTGATAACGATTTTAAACGTTTGTTTTCCCTTGGTTCAAAAGATAAGGTGCTGGAGCATGCAGATACTTTGGATAGCGGCTCTCTTGATATGGAAGACTTAAAGCAACAGATTAAGAATACTACAGAAACTATCGGAGAAATAAAGGATTATTTACAGATACAAAGGGATGTCTATATTTCAACGCCAAAGGGTTTTCCGGTTAACGGCAGCATCTCATCTCCCTTTGGTATGAGGGAAAATCCGAGGACCGGTGCGGATGACTTTCATTCAGGAATCGATCTGTCCACATCACCCGGTACACCTGTAAGGGCTACTGCTGACGGAATAGTAAGTTATTCGGGATGGCACGGCGGCAACGGAAATCTTGTAGCTATTGAGCACGGTCATGGGTTTTCTACATTTTATGCCCATAATAAAAGTACTAACGTAAAGATAGGTCAAAAGGTCAAGAGAGGCGATATCATCAGCTATTCCGGCTCGACAGGTAACTCCACGGGACCTCACGTCCATTATGAGATATGGAAAGACGGCAAGCCTCTTAATCCATCAGGCTATTTAAAAGGGAGGGCATAATGTTTTCGAGAAACACTGAAAAACTTGAGGCATTGATAGGCGCAAATTCTCATTTCAGGGGAGATATCGATACCAAGGGAACGCTTAGGATCGACGGCTCCCTTGATGGTAGTGTAAACGCCGACTGGATCATCCTTGGCGAGAAGTCCAGCATAAAGGGTGACCTGACCTCAAGGGGTATTGTTGTAGGAGGCAGGATTGAAGGCAATCTGAGGGCCAAGGAGATCGTTGAAATCAAATCAAAAGGCCAGGTATACGGGGACATTCACACAAGCAAGTTGACCATCGTCGAAGGCGGCTTGTTTGACGGCAGATCGAATATGACAAAAGAAGAGTCTAAGATCGTGGAGTTCCAGGCAAAGGGGTAAAGCACTAAACCTGATCGGGTATACTTTTAAAATAAAGTTATGGCATGGGATTTTACATCGGAAGATGTTGGAAATGGTAAGGCTCATTACACCGTTGCCGAAATTAAGAAAGACCTACTCTAATGAAAAAGAAGAAAACATTGCATTTCTCGGTTGAGGACATAATCAGGACTGAGTTCAAGAAATCTCTTAGCAGGGGAACTATCGGCAAGGATGCTAATGGGTTACTGTGGGCTTACGGTGTTCTCCTGAGAGATTCTCTCTACCGGGTTGAAGTTATCACGATAGACTTAGAGACTCATAAAGTGGAACGGATAAAGGACAAAGAAAGCTCATATGAGCAAAGGGAAGATGCAACCGCATATATAAAGGAATTGACAAAAGAAATCCTTCCGATGGATTCACACACTGCAAAAATCAATATACTATAGCATCCAAAAGACTTAGCTTTCTTTGACAACATCGCAAAAAGTCCTTTTCATGGCTGTCATTCCCGATTATCCCGAACGCTTTCGGGATAATCGGGAATCCATCCTTTTCAAGACGTTGCGCACACTTGGATTCTCGCCTCGGCGAGTCGCTGAGGTGACCCGCCTTCGCCAACAGTAGGTGCATTAAGCACGGGAATGACGACTTTTTACGAGTTCATCTTCTTTAGCAGGTTTCTTTATTAACATTTCAGTCTCCTCCGATTACCTTGGGGCATAGGTTTATACGGAAGAACTAAACCGCTACGCGGTAGTTTAGGAGTTTTTAGTGTTTATCGGATAAAAAGAGCTTTTTCCGGATTGCATCGATAGGCATTTATTTTCTCGCTTGTTGAATATTTCAATATCTTCTGTCAATGATCTCAATAATGCTACACCTGCGGATTACAACTTATATGTCCCCTATATCAAAGCAGGAGAATTTTACAGGGCATATGTTCTGAGTGACTATAGATTAAATCACAGCGATTATGTGACTGCAGTGCCGATAGTTCAGGATGATAAGAACAACCCAGGACTATCTTTTCAAGCCACCGCCTCTGGCGGTGGTAGTTGACTATCGTAAATAACTCACAGCCCGATGCGTCTGTGATCGATGTGAAGTGTTTAACGAAGTCGCATTTTTCTAAACTTGTATTTCTCTTGCTCATTATATAAAATGCACAAATAAGTATGCAGAGATAAGGTCTGAGTAATTCCAAGAAAGGAGGGTTCTTATTGTAATTAAGAAAGTCTCAAAAACGGTATCGATTACCTGCAAATGTAAAAGCTCTTGCTAAGTTCTGTTTGTAAGTTCATATGTCACTTTGTATTGTCTTCAAAGGGCATGAAAATCATGCCCTTTGAAATAACAACTCAAAATATTAATAAACTCGAGGAGGGGCTTTAGAAACCATTCTTCTTTAAAAAAGAACTCGATAGCAATTATGGAGGTTATATGCCTAAAGTAGATGATACCCAAGAGAATGAAAAAATATGTACTCAATTTTGTGGGCAATGTCCCAGTTATCCTGGAATAAAAGGAGAATTCCTATTCTGCGCCAGAGGAAAGAGCGCTTCTCCAAAGCAGGAAACGGGATGCAATTGTGGGTCATGTGGAGTCTGGAATAAATGTGGCCTGAACGGTTATTACTATTGCATTAAGGGAAAAGCGGAATAAATGGTAAAAGAATTTGAGACACAGTTTATTGACATAATCCAAAGAACACATGATATAAAAAGTTTTAGATTTGCTGCCCCGGAAGATATAGATTTTAAACCAGGGCAATACTTTGTGTTAACGATCAAAATAAATGGTCAAGAAACAACAAAGCATTTCTCCTTATCTATTTCACCTACTGAGAAGGGATATGTCGAATTCACAAAGAGAATAACAAAAAGTGAATTTTCCCTGACATTAAACAAAATGAAAACAGGAGATTGGGCAAGGATTGGATTGCCCTACGGTTTTTTCACCTTTGAAGGGGAGTATAACAAAATTGCCTTTCTATCAGGTGGGATTGGAATAACTGCTATCAGAAGTATGTGTAAGTATGCGTGTGACAAACACCTTCCTACCGACATAGTGCTTATTTATGGAAACAGGACAGAAGAGGACATTGTTTTTTATGAAGATTTCCTTAAAATGGAGGCGGGGAATGAAAAGCTCAGAGTTGTTTATACATTAACTGACCCTTCGGATAAGCCGGCTTGGAAAGGACGAACGGGACTCATTGACAGCGAAATGGTTAGGAATGAGATTCCTGATTATCATGATAGAGTTTTTTATATCTGTGGACCACCGAAAATGGTCGATTCTTTACGCTCTCTTTTGCTCGATGAATTGAAACTTCAAAAGGAAAGAATCAAATGGGAACATTTCTTGGGATATGATTGATAATCCGGGGTGTTTAAGGGACGTTGGTTCTCAGAGCGCATAATTCTTGACAGGCCATCCCTTTGGAAAAAAGATGTTTTTTGCTATTATGGAGGACGAAATCAGGCACCATGAAGCCTTTAACTGTCTTCTACAGGGGCTTGATATAAAAGTCCATGATTTTATAAGTCCGATGAAAAAAATAAAAACTGTCTTTGAAGAGAGCAGATATGACTTACTTGAAAGGATTGAGGCAACTACGGATGAGATGGAGGCTTTAAAGATTGCAATGCAGATGGAGAAAGAAAGCATTGATCTTTATAAGCAGATCTCAAAGGAAGTACAAACCCCAAAAGAGCGATCACTCTTTGAGAAGCCTGTTGAAGAAGAGCAACAGCACTATGATATACTATCAAATACATATTTTTTCTTATCAGATTCCGGAAGCTGGTTCATGTGGGAGGAATACGGCATTGCAGATGGTGGAACTCCCTGGGCATAACAGGGACTATTAATCTAACGTTAAATTAATTAAAAAGGGAGGATCTATGGGTTACACAAATGTAGCACTGAAAGACAAGATAATGGAGATGTATCCGGATATCATTAAAAATGGTATCTCAGTAAGTCTTGATTTTGATAAAGAAAAGAATGCCTATATTGTAAAATTTAAAAAAGATAAGCATGAACTAACGACGCACCTCGAGAAGAAAGACGCTGATGAATGTATGAATGGCACTAAATGTGTTTATCTCGGTATTCAGGTTGGACAGTTCATCAAGAATTTTGAAATAATTGGAAAGGAATAAAAAGTCAATTAGCAAAAGGATGTCCGATCACAGAACGTGAATTGGAGAAAGAGGGGAACTTAGTTTTAAAAATTACGTAAAACGTAGTTTATGGCCGGACTGTATTTATTGAGTAAAGAATCTTACATACCCCATAATCCCGGGGCAGGGCGTTTAAAGCCTTTTTCGGACGCCAGGATATCCAGATGGATGGTTACAATGTCTTCTATGGCGAGGTCAGGCTCATAATCGAGTTTCCTCGCATCAACTGTTTTAATATACTGATGACAGTTGTCACAGAGGTCAACTCTCCGGGCTTCATCGCCTTCGGCGTAAAAATAGTGTAGTTTATTGTGGTCCATGTTTTCGCAGAAAGGGCATTTCAGGCGCTCGGAAGGCCATTCGAAAGTACACAATGAACACCGAAAGGATCTTTGACCCTCGTCTTTCAGTAAAGATATCTGAGGCAGTGAGCCGCAGACAGGACAATAACCTCTCTGCCAGTTCTTGAGGTCAATCTTATTTCCAATATTTTCTACATTTGCGGCAAGGGAAGGTTGAACGCTCTCGAATATGAGAAATTTCAGGATAACGGTATCTATATTAAATTCTCCGGCAACCGTTTCGATAAAAGAGTCGTCATAAAACCTCTTCAGCAGGTCTTTCAGATTCAGCGCATTGATAGCCTTAGCCTCTTCAATTGCCTGAATATTCTCTTTCATCTTTTCATTTTCATTCCTTGCTATATTGCATATTGATTCAAAGAGACGTGTCGAAGAAGGTATATCCAGCATGAAATCCTGTTTCTCAAGGAGCGGGAAACCTTCCTTCATCTGTAACTGCTTCAAATCCGGATTTATAGACGGAGTCTTAATAGTGAGGGAGCTTCCGACAACTTCCTGCTCCGTTACAATTTTCTCATAGAAATTGAGGAGTTTTTCATACACGGGATTTAATTTCCTGTGTAATTCAATCAGTTCCTTTGTCTTATCCAATGATTTGTTCATAGAGGACCCTTTTTGCATTTTTATAATTGTATCATAATGGACCAAAAAGAAACGGCCTGTTCCGGGGAGTTGACCGAAACAGGCCGTTATGATGTTTCAAGATATGTTAATTGTTACCCCGTAATACCGGCAGGCTTTTTGGCCTCGGCAATGCTTGTATCCATAGGATCATGTGCTGCGGCATGTTTGTGGTACTTGCCCGGCTCGTCGATCACAAGGTATATAGTCCTGTGAAAATCAAAATTGAGAAGCTCGGCTTTTGGGTATTTTGGTTTTAATTCCTGCAATCTCTTTTTTGCTGCTTCAAGGATTTTATCCCTGTCGCCGAAACTCATTGCGCCGGTAGGGCAGGTTTTTACACATGCCGGAAGGAGCCCTTCTTTAATCCTGTCGATGCACATGGTGCATTTTGCCATTCCCTGAGATTTTTCATCCCAGCGGGGGATGTCCCAGGGGCATGCTTCCCTTATCTGTTTGAAATCCGAGGCTTTCACTTTTACTTTCGGATTATAGAGAACAGCGCCAGTCGCTTCGTCCTGCATAATAGCCTTCACGTTTATTGACTCAGCAACCAGTTTGCACGGGGGTTGTACACAATGCCTGCACTGGTCAGCAAAGAAATACCATTTAGGTTTCCCGTCGACTTCAAACTCGTTGAACCTCACCAGTTTATACGTAACATAAGAGAGGTCTTCCGGGTTTTGATGGCTGCCGCGCTGAACGGTCTTGGTTGCCGGATTCATATTCCACTGTTTGCATGCTATTTGACATCCACGGCATGCGGTACATTTGGTCGTATCTATAAAAAAGGATTTATCTGCCATGTTTATCACCTCCCTTAGGCTTGGCCGGTTCTTTGGTTAATTTCACCACATTTGCCATAAATGCCTTGGATTCGGGGATCATTGTGTTAGGATCACCAATAGTCGGAGTAAGCAAGTTGGCGCTGTCTCCGCCGTCTTTCGGATAGAGCCATCCGAAATGCCATGGCAATCCGATCAGGTGAACTGTCTGTCCTGCGATAATAAAGGGTTTTAATCTCAGGGTGACAATAGCAGTAGCCTCAAGTTTACCTCTTTGTGTTTCTACGCGGACCTTATCACCGTTTTCGATGCCTCTCAATTTTCCCAACTCCCGGCTCAACTCACAGAATATCTGGGGTTCAGCCTCTGTAAGCCACGGAAGCCAGCGGGTCAGAACTCCTGTCTGCCAGTGCTCCGTTACCCGATAGGTCGTGCAGACAAAAGGATATCTCGGGTCGCAGGTTGCAAATGAGTCGGCGCCGCCCTCAAAAATTTTGACGACAGGATTGATTCTCTGATTGGATATCAGGTTTTTTTCAATAGGACATTCCAACGGCTCATAATGCTCGGGGAAAGGCCCGTCTTTTAGTCCGGGTCCAAAGATAGAGGCAACCCCGTCGGGTTTCATAATGAACGGATAAACGCCTTCAGTACCCATCGGTGGCGCCGGTCCATCCGGAATGTCGCCGGCCCATTTCTTGTTCTCGGCGTCCCATTTCAGTAGTTGTCTCTTTGTATCGCGGGGTTTACCTTCAAGATCAACCGAGGCGCGGTTGTAGATGATCCTGCGGTTGACCGGCCATGCCCACGACCATTCAGGGTAAAGACCCAGGCCTGTCGCATCAGTCTTTTTTCTCCTGGCAGCCATATTACCGGCCTCCGTGTAACTGGCTGAATATATCCAGTTTCCGCATGAGGTTCTCCCATCATCGAGGAGGAATACGAAACTCGGCACCAGGGTTCCCTTTTTATATGCTTTCTTGTCTACAGGATGCTCGGGAATATCCTCCAGGAAGTAACCGTTGATCTCCTTTGCTACTTTATGGATATCAAATTTTCCGTCGGTTTCATAATCCCATTTCATATTAAATATCGGGTCAGTGAAAGGGCCTTTCTCTTTCTTGTAGAGCGCCCGGATTTTTTTGAAGAGATCATACATAATCTCTCCGTCAGGTCTTGCAACTCCGGGAGGATTGGTTGTTTTCCATCTCCACTGCATCCAGCGGCCGCTGTTGCTTATGCTTCCTTCTTTTTCGAGGAAGGCCGCGCATGGCAGCATAAAGACCTCTGTTTTTATCTTCTTCGGGTCCATTCCCGGCCCTTTCCAGAACGATCCCGTTTCATTATCGAAGACGTTCACATTGACCATCCAGTCGAGCTTTGCCAAAGCCTGACGCACTTTGCCGGCATTTGCGCTTGAACAGGCAGGGTTCATGCCCCAGGCAAAGAAACCGGTGAAAGCCCCTTTATACATCTGATCAAAGAGGTTCAGCCAGGAAGCGTCCTGAGTCGTATCCAGCTTTGGAAGCCAGGCATAACCAAAATCATTATCTTTGGTTGCCTTATCGCCATAGAATGATTTCAATATGCTGGTCAGATATTTCGGCCTGTTCTTCCACCAGTTGACGCTTCTCTGATCTTTTGTGGCGGGAGTGGTCTTGTTATAGTCTTCACGGGCCGGCCACTGTGCGCGCGGCGCAGGCAGATAACCCGGGAGTATATGGAAAAGCAGTCCCTGGTCTGTGGAACCCTGCACGTTGGATTCGCCTCTAAGCGCATTGATTCCGCCGCCGGCAATGCCCATGTTTCCGAGGAGTTCCTGGATAATCGACATCGCGCGTATGTTCTGAACACCCACGGTATGCTGGGTCCAGCCCATGGCATATAACACCGTGCCTGCCTTGCCGGCAGCTCCGGTTGCACAATATGCCTTATAGACTATTTCAAGATCTCCCTGTGGTGTTCCGGTAATCGCGGTAACTTTCTCAAGGGTGTAACGCGAGTAATGCTTTTTGAGAAGCTGGTATACGCATCTCGGGTCCTGCAGGGTCATGTCTCTTTTCGGAATACCCTTGTCGTCCTTTTCAAGCGCCCAGGTTGATGCATCGTACGACCTTTTGTTAGGGTCGTAACCGGAGAAAAGGCCGTCATCAAAATTGTATTTCGGGGTTACCATGAAAGAAGCGTTTGTATAATTTTTAAGATAAAACTCGTCATAGAGATTGTTATCCAGTATGTACTTGACCATACCGCCAAGGAAGGCGATATCAGTGCCGGAACGGAGTCTGGCAAAAATATCGGCCTTGGCCGATGTCCTTGTAAAACGCGGATCTACATGGATAAACGTCGCCCCCTTATCACGGGCTGCCTGTATCCATTTAAAAGAGACAGGATGGTTTTCAGCGACATTGCTGCCCATATTAAGGATAACATCGGCATTCCTGAAATCGATATAATGGTTTGTCATTGCGCCTCGACCGAACGACTCTGCCAGAGCCGCTACAGTTGCGCTATGTCATATACGGGCCTGATGTTCTATATAGACGAGACCGAGAGACCTGAGCATCTTCTGATAAAGCCAGCATTCCTCGTTATCGAGGGCTGCGCTGCCGACTGATGCTATGCCGTTGGTCCTGTTGACGACCTTTCCGTCGGCGTTCTTTTCAATAAAACTCTTGTCGCGGCTCTTTTTGATATTGGCGGCGATTTTATTAAATGCCCAGTCCCAGCTTACCTCTTTCCATTTGTCGCTGTTTGGAGCGCGATAACGAACTTTCCGAAGGCGGTTGTCATTAATAGCAATCTGGTAACTTGATGCACCCTTTGCGCAAAGTGCACCTTCACTGATGGGGTGATCCGGATCTCCCTCTGCATTTATCACCTTTCCTTTCAGGTCGGTAGAAACCAGAATACCGCAGCCTACCGAACAGAAGCAGCAGATAGTCGGGGTCTCCTTGGCGCCTTTGATGCGAAGTTCGGTCCTGAGCTCCGCGGCATATGTACGGGCCGCAGTCAGATCAAAACCCAGCTGACTAAATGCGAGCCCGGCTGCCGTAATTCCGGAGAACTTCAAAAACTCTCTCCTTGTAAGAACCTTCATAAACACCCTCCCTTCTTAAAGGTTATTAGATTATAGAAAAAATTAACTATACTAAACATATCTATAATATGAAAAATATTCACATATAAGATGAAAAATATTACTAAACTACAGTTTAATAAATATCATATATAATGTCGTATGTCAAGAAAATATATTTCATATGTCAAGGCAGAACGAAAAGGGTTCATTTGTTTGATAGTTGAAAATATTCATGAAACAAACTATCGCTTTTAATATGAGGGAAATTAAATGACGCATACCTGGGTTTTATTTTCACTTATATCCGCATTCACTCTTGCTACAAGCGATGCGTTTACCAAAAAAGCGCTTGCTAAAGGCAATGAGTATCTTGTCGGACTCTTCAGGCTTCTGTTTTCACTTCCTTTTCTGCTCGGCCTTCTTTTTTTTGTTCCCGCGCCCCGGCTTGACAGGGAGTTTTATATCGCTTTTGCTTTTGCATTGCCTCTTGAGATAGCGGCATGGGTTTTTTATATCAGAGCATTGAAGATTTCCCCCCTCAGCCTTACGCTTCCCTTCCTTTCACTTACACCGGTATTTCTTATTATTGTCTCTTATGCGATCCTGGGGGAAAGGGTTTCACTTCAGGGGAGTATCGGCATACTCTGTCTTGCTGCGGGCAGCTATGTCCTGCACTTTCATGAAATGGGAAAGGGCATACTTGAACCGTTCAGAGCGATAATAAAAGAAAAGGGCTCGGTCCTTATGATATTTGTCGCATTTATATACAGCATCACATCACCTTTAGGCAAAATGGCTATTATACATTCGTCGCCTTTATTTTTCGGCATTGTATATTTTATAGTGGTAACTATCGTATTTGCTCCCATAGCTCTATGGATGGGAAGGCATGAACTAAAAGGGTTCATCACAAGCAAACAATACAGGGGACTGATGTTTCCGGGACTATGCCATGCCGTAATGGTCGCTTCCCATATGGTTGCCATAAGCCTCATACAGGTTGCCTATATGATTTCCCTGAAAAGGACAAGCGTTTTATTGGCTGTTGTTTATGGATATTTTTTGTTCAACGAAAAACATATGAAAGAGAGACTCACAGGAGCTTTATTGATGTTCACCGGTTTTATTCTGATTGTAACGGCTACATAAATTGTTATGAATGCCATCGACAAATTAAAAGAAGCAAAGGGAATTCTTTTTAATGCCGGTATTGAAAATCCTGAAAGAGATGTCGAGGTGCTGCTGTCACATTGCCTCGGAATTGAGCGGGTCATTCTTTACAGAGACGATCCGGACATTCCGGATGAGATGAACGCTCAAATAGATGCTTTATTAAAAAGAAGGACGGGGAGAGAACCCCTTCAATACATCCTCGGTTATACGGAATTTTATGGATTGAAAATAAAGGTCGGACCGGGCGTTCTGATACCACGACCCGAGACGGAATTGCTGGCAGAAGAAGCAATAACTGCAATTGCAAATTGCAAATTGCAAGTTGTAAGCGAAGATAAAGAATCATCCTCCATCCTCCATCCTCCATCCTTTTTTATTTTAGACCTTTGCACCGGCAGCGGATGTATTGCCCTTGCGCTTGCAAAGGCGTTTCCCGATGCGCAAGTGTACGGGACGGATATGTCGGCTGATGCTCTCGGATATGCAGGAGAGAACGCGGAGTTGAACAATATAAAAAATATAACCTTTCTGAAAGGTGATTTATTTAAACCGGTAAAAGGCATGCAGTTTGATATGATTATCTCAAACCCTCCCTATATTCGGAAATATGATATGAAATTATTGCAGCCGGAAATCAGAGACTGGGAGCCGGTTGCGGCTTTGGACGGCGGTGAAGACGGGCTTGATTACTATCGGAAGATTATCTCCGGCGCCGGGGATTATTTAAAGGAGAACGGAATCCTTTTGATTGAAATCGGCATAGGTCAGTCAGGCCCGATAAGGAAAATGGCGGAAGATGAAGGATTTGCGGACATTCATATTTTCAAAGACTATGCAGGAATTGAAAGGATAGTAAAGGCTCAAAAGGAGTAGTTATGGGAATTGTTGAAGACAACGAACACCTTGAAGAACTCGACAAGAAATATATATGGCATCCCTTTACACAGATGAAAGAATGGGTCGAAGAAAAGCCGATCATTATCACCGAGGGGCGGGACTGTTTTATTAAAGACGTTTACGGCAAGTGGTACCTTGACGGCGTCTCTTCATTATGGGTCAATATCTTCGGACATAAAAAGAAGGAGATAGATGACGCAATAAAGGCCCAGCTTGACAAGATCGCCCACAGCACGCTATTGGGATTGAGCAATGTCCCGGCAATCATGTTAGCTGAAAAACTGATACGGTTGGTGAACTTATCCTTCTTAAATCATCCGTCATCCCTTTCAAAGGTCTTCTATTCCGACAACGGTTCTACCGCAGTCGAGGTTGCCCTTAAGATGGCTTTTCAGTACTGGAAGCACAAAGGGAATGATGGAAAAAACACCTTTGCCGCTTTGCATAATGCCTATCATGGGGATACTATTGGAGCCGTCAGTGTCGGCGGAGTGGACATATTCCATAATGCCTTCGGTCCTTTGTTGTTCAAAACCTATAAAGCCCCTTCGCCATATTGCTATAGATGCGAATTCGGAAAAGAATATCCGGACTGCAAAATTTTCTGCCTCGAAAAACTTGAAGAGATATTTAAAGAACATTCGCAGGTAATAGCCGCGTTTATTATTGAACCCCTTATCCAGGCTGCAGGCGGCATGATTACTTCTCCTCCGGGATACCTGAAAGGCGTCAGGGCATTATGCTCGAAATATAATATCCTGATGATTGCCGATGAGATCGCAACAGGTTTCGGACGCACAGGGAAAATGTTCGCCTGTGAGCATGAGGGAGCGGTCCCTGATATAATGTGTCTCTCAAAGGGTATAACAGGCGGGTATATGCCGCTTGCCGTGACCCTCGCAACCGAAGAGGTTTATAATGCCTTTCTGGGAGAGTTTAAAGACATAAAGACCTTCTTTCACGGCCATTCATATACGGGGAACCCTCTTGCTTGTGCCGCCTCCCTTGCATGTCTCGATTTGTTTGAAAAAGAGAAGACCCTTGAAAATCTTCAAGGAAAAATAAATATGCTCGAAGATTGGCTCAAAGACCTGAGAGGACTCGATCATGTCGGGAATGTGCGCAACGCGGGATTTATGGCAGGCGTTGAATTAACTCAGGATAAGAAGACAAAAACGCCTTATGACCGGGCCGAGAAGATGGGCCGGCGTGTTGCCCTTTGCGCAAGGGACAACGGGGTCTTCATCAGACCCCTCGGCAATGTCATAGTCATCATGCCGCCATTGTCTATCAGCGAACAGAACCTGATAAAATTGCTTGAAGTAATAAAATCCGCGATAATCAAAGCAACAGGAACCGCTTAATAATGAGTAAAAAAACCTTAGGACTTATATTCTTTATCATAATCATGCCGGTTGTTGTCTACCTGCTTGTCCCTTCCGATGCAAGCAGAATAAAGAAGCTCTTCAAGGAAGGCGCAAAGGCGGTTGAACGGGAAGATATCGACGCCGTGATGTCGAAGGTCTCTTTCAACTATCGCGATGAATACGGGTTCACATACCTGTATATCAAGGAATCAATGAAGTCGGTATTTCGGCAGTGGGGCGACATAAAGATCGAATATGAAAATCTGAAAATAGATATCAAAGGTAAAACCGCAGTCGCAGATATGGACGTCCGGGTTACGGCGTCAATCGGAGATAATACGGGTTACGTACTCGGCGATCTAACTAAACCCGTCCATTTAACCTTCAGCCTTGAGAAAGAACGGACAAAATGGCTTGTGACAAAGACTGAAGGATTACCCTTTGATCTCTAGCTGATAAAAATAAATTTGCCGGACCTCGTGATCCAAATTATTGCAGAGTCATTACAAAAAAAAATCTATTGACAAATTATTTTGCCGGGAGTAATTTAAAATCTAATAGCAGCCTAAATCCATTTAAAGAATGGATACGGGGGACCCAATATATGGGGCGTATTTCCCGGTATTACCGGGAATAGGGTACTTCCAAACCCGAGCCCGGCAGCTAACCTCGCAGGCATTTGGAAGGGCAATGGATAGAGAATTAAACCGCTGCCTTGCCGGCGGTTTTTTATTGCTCCTTTGCCCTCGGAGGAGGAGTTATGTTGAACAGGGAATCTCCCGTCAAAGGGATTATCAAATCCCTCGGTCTCGTGTTTGGTGATATCGGGACAAGCCCTATATACACCCTAACAGTCGTTTTTCTGCTTACTAAACCCACGGAAGCCAATGTTATGGGGGTCCTTTCCCTTATTGCCTGGACCTTGACGATCCTTGTAACAATTGAATATGCATGGCTTGCAATGAGCCTCGGAAAGAAGGGTGAAGGAGGGACAATTGTCCTCAAAGAGATACTTGTTCCGCTCCTCAGGAAGGGCAGACAGGTATCTTTCGTCAGCCTTCTCTCTTTCATCGGAATCTCATTGCTCATAGGGGACGGGGTTATTACCCCTGCCATCAGTATATTGAGTGCGGTCGAAGGTTCTCTGCTGATCCCGGGGTTTGAGAAAACAAGTCAGGCAACTTTAATCATCATAGCCGGTATCATTGCAATCGTTCTGTTTTCTTTTCAAAAAAAAGGGACTGAAAAAATTTCCTGGGTATTCGGACCCATAATGCTCGTATGGTTTTTATCTCTCAGTGTTGCCGGAACGATATCAATACTCGCCACTCCTAATGTCGTAAAAGCCGTCAATCCTTACTATGCTATAAAATTCCTCATTGAAAATGGCGTTACGGGATTCTTCGTCTTGTCCGAGGTTATTCTGTGTGCAACAGGGGGAGAAGCGCTTTATGCCGATATGGGACATTTAGGGAGGAAACCCATTCTCAATGCATGGTATTTCGTCTTCTGCGCCCTTATTATCAATTATATCGGGCAGGGAGCATTTCTCATACAGCATCCTGAAGCAAAGAATGTGCTTTTTGGAATGATATTACATCACTCACCCCTGCTTTATGTCCCTTTCCTCATTCTCAGTATTATGGCTACTGTCATTGCTTCCCAGGCAATGATAAGCGGAATGTTCTCAATCGTCTATCAGGGAATCATGACCCACATTATTCCTATGTTTAAGATTGATTTCACTTCTACAGAACTCAGGTCTCAGATTTATATAGGACTGGTGAACTGGTTTTTGCTGATTTTCGTTCTAATCGTCATGTTTGAATTCAGGGAATCGAGCAAACTTGCCGCAGCTTATGGTCTTGCGGTAACAGGGACCATGACCCTTACAGGGATAATGATGACCTGGATATTTTATTTAAGAGGCAAAAAACACCTTGCCTTTATTTCTTTACTGGTAGCCCTGGTAGATATTACCTATCTCCTCTCAAACAGCTATAAGATACCTCATGGGGGATACTGGTCGATTATTATCGGAATAATACCTTTCTCAGTAATTCTGCTCTACACAAAAGGACAGAAAATACTATATAAAAACCTCCGTGCAGTGCCATTGGAGGAATTTCTCAAACGATATACCCTTACCTATCGAACAAAAAACACTATCAAAGGGACTGCCCTTTTCTTTTTAAAGGACCCGAATGAAATACCTCCCTTCATGATCCGAAGCATTTTTATAAACAAGATTCTTTATGAGGAAAATATTCTCGTTACGATCATAAAACGTGACGACCCGTTTGGAGTAACCGGGTTTTTCAAAGAAAAACTTGCAAACGGTCTAAGCGTATTCGAGATCCAGACCGGTTACATGGAAATCCCTGATGTTGAAGAGATATTGAGGGAGGCAGGGATAGAAGAACATACTATTTTTTATGGCCTTGAAGATATCGTAACGGAGAATCCTTTCTGGAAAATATTTTCGATTATCAAACGGCTGAATCCCGCATTCGTACAATTTTATAAACTTCCTTCTCATAAACTGCACGGAGTAATGACAAGGGTGGAAATGTGAAAAGGAAATAGAATATTAACCCGAAAACTGACGGTTTACTAAGGAGTTCATTAAAAAAGCCATACACCCTCACCCTTGCCCTCTCCCCTCTCCGCACTCAGGCGGATTCGCCGGGGAGAAAAGGGAGAGGGGACTTAAGAATTGCCCCTCCCTTGAGGGGAGGGATAAAGGGGAGGGTGTTTAAATGTGGCTTTACTTATGAACGTATTAGTAATTGTATTTTCGAGTTAATGTTTTTTGTTTCTTCCATATTTGTGCCATATTCGTTTACTATATTGCATAGAATTCGTCAAAACGGAAATCAGGCATACCGAACATTAAAAAAAGGAGTTTATAGTGAAAGACCTTTTCAGGATTGTAGGGATCATCATCTCGATTGCAGTTATGCTGGCGTCTTGCGGAGGATCAGACAACACGAGCAGCTCCGGAGCTACTGTCACGACCTTTGCGGGTACGGCAGGGTCGCAAGGGTCCGCGGATGGGACCGGAACAGCGGCGCTCTTCCATAGCCCATCCGCCATCACAACGGATGGGACCAACCTTTATGTTGCGGATTCCGGTAACAATACCATTCGTAAGATCGTAATTGCCACAGGAGCGGTTGCGATCTTTTCAGGTAGTGCAAACGGGGATTCCGGTTCCACTGATGGTATCGGAACAACAGCTCTCTTTAATCGCCCCTCCGGCATCACTACGGATGGGACCAACCTTTATGTTGCGGATTCCGGTAACAATACCATTCGGAAGATCGTCATTGCCACAGGAGAGGTTACGACTCTGGCAGGAACGGCAGGGTCTTCCGGGTCCGCGGATGGAATCGGTACAGGGGCGCTCTTCAATAATCCACTTGGCATTGCCTCGGATGTTAATGATGTTTATGTTGCGGATTCCGGTAACGATACCATTCGGAAGATCGTAATTGCCACAGGAGAGGTTACGACTCTGGCAGGAACGGCAGGGTCTCCCGGGTCTGCGGATGGAACGGGAA
>JBAZWR010000056.1:0-16167 GCA_041660325.1 Thermodesulfovibrionales bacterium
ATGTATGATACAAGCATAAAAGGCCAGTTAAGGCTTTTAAAAGATGAGCTAATAAAGGGGTGACATTATGCCAGAGATTAAGACAGAAGAAATAAGCGAACTTTTGAAGAAGCAGATCACGGATTTTGAGAAGAAGGTTGATGTGAGCGAAATCGGCACTGTTACATACATCGGTGACGGCGTCGCAAAGGTTTACGGTCTTGACAACTGTATGGCTATGGAAATGCTTGAGTTCCAGAACGGCGTTTTCGGTATGGCGCTGAACCTTGAAGAAGATTCAGTCGGTGCTGTCCTCTTCGGCGAGGACAAGAATGTTAAGGAAGGCGACATCGTCAAACGGACCGGAAAAGTTATGGAAGTCCCGGTCGGAGATGAACTTAAGGGAAGAGTGGTTAATGGGATCGGGCAGCCGATAGACGGAAAAGGGCCGCTCAACTGCAAGCATACAAGAAAAGTCGAGGTTGTTGCGCCGGGTATCATTAAGAGGAAACCGGTCCATGAGCCACTCCAGACAGGCATTAAGGCAATCGACGCCATGATTCCGATCGGAAGAGGACAGAGAGAGCTTTGCATCGGTGACCGTCAGATCGGAAAAACAGCCATTCTCATTGACACTATTATCAATCAGAAAGGCGGCGATGTTACCTGCATATATGTTGCAATCGGACAGCGCAGACCTGCCGTCGTCAATACCGTCAAAAAGCTTGAGGAAATGGGCGCATTAGAGCACACCATCGTTGTTGTTGCGACAGCGAGTGAGCCGGCGCCGATGCAGTATATAGCGCCGTATGTCGGCTGTACGATGGGTGAGTATTTCAGAGACAACGGCAAGGCCGCATTTATCGCTTATGATGACCTTACCAAACAGGCGCAGGCATATAGACAGCTTTCCCTGATCCTGAGACGTCCTCCTTCACGTGAGGCGTACCCCGGTGACGTCTTCTATCTCCATTCAAGGCTTCTCGAAAGGGCGGCAAAAATGAGTGACGCCATGGGCGCCGGTTCATTGACCGCAATCCCGGTCATCGAGACGCAGGCCGGAGACGTTTCCGGTTTTATCCCGACAAACGTTATTTCTATTACAGACGGGCAGATCTATCTTGAACCTGAACTCTTCTACTCTGGTATAAGGCCGGCGGTTAACGCGGGTCTCTCGGTCAGCCGTGTCGGTGGCGCTGCCCAGATCAAGGCCATGAAGCAGGTTGCCGGTATGATTAGGCTCGACCTTGCACAGTACAGAGAGCTCGCCGCATTTGCCCAGTTCGCATCAGACCTTGATAAAGCAACTCTCGCACAGATCGAAAGAGGAAGAAGGATGGTCGAGCTTCTGAAGCAGGACCAGTTTGTTCCGATGTCGGTTGATGATCAGATAATTGTTATTTATGCAGGAACCCAGGGTTTCCTCGATGACGTTCCGGTTGATTCAATCGCGAATTTTGAGGCAGCGTTTATGAGATATATCAGGGCGGAAAAGCAGGACCTGAAGAAAGAGATCATGGAAAAGAAGGCACTGGATGATGACCTTAAAGCAAAGCTTAATGAGGCGATCACCGCATTCAAGAAAACCTTCTCAGCATAATACGGTTGCGATAGGAGAAGACAAATGGCAACTTTAAGGGATATAAGAAAAAGATTAAAAGCAATCCAGAGCACCAAGAAGATTACTGCTGCCATGAAAATGGTTGCGGCGGCAAAAATGCGGAAAGTGCAGGACCGGATGCTGAATTTCAGGCCTTATGCTTCAAGGATGGGAACCGTCCTGACGGACCTTGCAAGCGTAGCCGAGCGCGAGTTGCATCCTCTTCTTGCTCTAAGGATGAAAAAGAACGTAGAGGTTATTGTCATCACATCCGATAAAGGTCTCTGCGGCGCCTTTAATACCAATATCCTGAAGGCCGCAAATAATTATATCAATGACCTGAAGAAAGAAGGTGTTGGGATAACCCTGAGCATTGTCGGCAGAAAGGCCCGCGATTTTTTCAAAAGGAGAAACGTCCCGATGAGAAATGCATGGATCGGCTTTTCCGGAAGAATATCGTATGTCAACGCTCAGGAGATAGCAGTTAACATCATTGAAGGATATACCGGCGAGACCTTTGATGAAGTTGTGGTCATTTACAATGAATTTAAGTCGATGATAGCCCAGAAAGTTACTATCATGAAGCTTCTGCCGGTTGGCGTAATAGAGGGAGAAGCAAGCCGGAAAGAATCATCTATGACAGCAGATTACCTTTATGAGCCTTCACGGGCTGCCATATTCGAGAGACTGCTGCCGAAATATATCGAGATACAGTTCTACCGGGCGTTACTCGAATCCTCAGCAGCAGAGGAAGCTGCAAGGATGGCTGCCATGGAAAATGCTACAAAGAACTGTTCAGAACTTATTACCAAGGTAACACTCCTTGCTAATAAGGTGAGACAGGCGTCCATCACAAAAGAACTGATGGATATTGTCGGCGGTGTTGAGGCACTAAAGGATTAAGGAATATAGGATTAACGAATTTTAATATAGTTGAGGGGGTTCATAATGAACGAAGGAAAAGTAGCACAGGTAATCGGCGCAGTTGTAGACATAGAATTCGAGAAGGTACTTCCAAAAATTAAAGATGCGATTAGGGTTGATCATCCGGGTGACCCATCCAAGGGCATACCCGAGATCCATATTACCCTGGAGGCCGCTATTCATCTTGGTGAAAACAAGGTGAGGACCATTGCTATGGGACCGACGGACGGCCTCGTAAGAGGTATGAAGGTTGTGGATACCGGTCAGCCCATAACAGTTCCCGTAGGGAAGTCGTCATTAGGAAGGATCATAAATGTTGTTGGCGACCCTGTTGATGAAATGGGCCCGATAGAGTCAACAGAGAGGATGCCTATTCACAGACTGGCCCCTGATTTTGTTGAACAGGAAGCTACCACTCAGGCATTTGAGACAGGCGTTAAAGTCTTTGACCTTCTGATCCCGTTCGTCAGAGGCGGTAAAATGGGAATGTTCGGCGGCGCCGGAGTCGGCAAGACCGTTATTATCATGGAGATGATCAATAACATCGCAATGGTCCATGGTGGTATCTCTGTTTTCGCCGGTGTCGGTGAGAGAACAAGAGAAGGAAATGACCTGTACCTTGAAATGAAACACTCAGGCGTTTTACCGAAGGCAGCCCTCATATATGGTCAGATGAACGAGCCGCCCGGAGCAAGGGCAAACGTAGGTCTGAGCGCATTGACCTGCGCAGAATACTTCAGAGACCAGGGACAGGACGTTCTCTTATTCATTGATAATATCTTCAGATATACACTCGCCTGGGCTGAGGTTTCGGCCCTCCTTGGCAGAATGCCATCAGCGGTCGGTTATCAGCCTACGCTTGGCACTGACATGGGAGCGCTCCAGGAGAGGATTACCACCACAAAGAAAGGCGCTATCACATCCATGCAGGCAATATATGTTCCTGCGGACGACCTTACTGACCCTGCGGTTGCGACTGCATTTACCCATCTTGACGGAACTGTCGTTCTTTCAAGACAGATTTCAGAGCTCGGTATTTATCCTGCGGTTGACCCGTTGGATTCTACATCGAGAATCCTTGACCCAAAGGTCATCGGCGATGAGCATTACGCCGTCGCAAGAAGTGTTCAGAAAACTCTTCAGAGATACAAGGAGCTTCAGGACATCATCGCGATCCTCGGTATCGAGGAACTTTCGGAAGACGATAAGCTGCTCGTTGCAAGGGCAAGGAAACTTCAGAGGTTCCTGAGCCAGCCGTTCCATGTTGCGGAAACATTTACAGGTCAAAAAGGAAAATATGTCAAGACTGCCGACACCATAAAAGGATTTAAGGCCATTGTTGCAGGTCAGTATGACGATGTTCCGGAGCAGGCATTTTATATGGTAGGACCGATTGAAGAGGTTGAAGAGAAAGCTAAAAAACTTGGCTGGAGCAAACAGGTATAAAGAAATAAAGGCAAAGGCAGGAGAATAATTCATGGAGAAGGAAAGTAAATTAAAACTTGAGATCGTTACACCTTACGGACTAATTTTAAGTGAGGATGTCGATGAAGTAACATGCACCGGAAGCGAAGGCGATTTCGGTGTTCTTCCAGGCCATGTCCCTTTCTTTACAACCTTGAAAGTCGGAATGATTGTCTATAAAAAGGGAAATGCTACGAAGTATGTCTTTGTCAACTGGGGTTATGCAGAGGTCAGTTCTGAAAGGGTAATGATCCTCGCTGACAGCGCTGAAAAGGCTGAAGACATAGATGTTGAAAGGGCAAAGGCGGCCATGAAGAGGGCGGAAGAGAGGCTGAGAAAGATTGAAGAATTTGATTTTGCAAGGTCAACATCGTCACTCGAAAGAGCCGTAATGAGGGCACAGATAGCGGAAAAACGCGGCGCATAAACTTTAAAGAACGCTTTAGATTTTTTAAAAGGCCATGCTTTTATGCACGGCCTTTTTATTTGTAAGATGAAAATTTAAGCATATATAAATTTAGAAATTGATAATAGAGTCTTTTGTATGGTATAAAAAACTGAGATCGTATTTTAGACGCGGAACCTTATGGAGAAAGAGAAAGTCCTTATCATAGATGATGAAGAGTATATCCTGAATCTCTCCAGGGATATACTGACAAAAAGCCGATATATGGTAAGGACAGCCCGCAACGGCAGCGAAGGGATAAAGCTGTTTGAAAAAGAACCCTTTGATCTGATACTCACCGATATCAAAATGCCCAAAATAGACGGACTCGATGTTATAAGGCATGTAAGGACCGTCAATAAAGAGATCCCTATTATCGTTTTTACCGGGCATGGGACCCTTGACGTTGCAATAAATTCTCTGAGGTTAGGCGCCCAGGGGTTTATCCTTAAGCCGTTTACGCCTGCGGAACTCAGGGCCTCGATTGCAGACGCCCTTGAAAAGACAAGGCTGCTCGGCGAGAATATCAGAATGCGCGCCCTGATGCCGCTCTTTGAAGTGAGCATGGAAATAATAGGAGAGGTTGATCCCAAGCGGCTTTTAAAACTTATCGTTGATTTTGCCTTGAGAGAAGCAAAGGCGGACAAGGTATGTCTTGCCTTAATAGATGAAATTACGGAGAAATTGCAGGTAAAGGAGTATTATAATTTCTCGGCGGATTTCATCCGTGATTTTGAAGGGAAATATGGAACAGATATTGCGAGATATATTTTAGAAAACAAAAGGCCATTTTTAATCAGCCCGGATATCCTGCTGCCGGCTGAATTTGAGGAGTTCAGAAAAGGCGAGAATATTCTTTCCGGCGTGTGTGTTCCGCTTGCAGTCAGGGGTAATATTATAGGGTTTTTCTGTATCGGCAGGACAACCGGCGAGCAACCTTTTACCCCTTCAGAGGTTGAACTTGTTTCGGTGCTGAGTGATCATGCCGCTGCAGCGATAGACAACGCCCGCCTGTACGAAAAATTGGAACGTTCCTATCTTTCCACAATAGTTACCCTCTCCGGCGTAGTAGAAGCAAAGGACCTTTATACCGATAAGCATATGAAGGATATTGCTGAATATTCCGTTGAAATTGCAAAAAAACTGGGCCTCCCTGAAAAGGACAGAGAGAATATCAGAAAGGCCGCGCTTCTGCACGATCTCGGAAAGGTGTCGGTCCCTGATAATATCCTGATGAAAGAGGGTAAACTTACCGAGGACGAGATGGAGATCATAAAGAGACATCCCTCAACAGGCGCGAAGATGATAGAGCAGGTAGAACCCTTAAGACAAGCGCGAGAAATCGTTATGCACCATCAGGAATGTTATGACGGTTCAGGGTATCCGGACGGGCTTAAGGGTGAATATATACCATTGGGCGCCAGAATAGTGGCTGTCGCGGATGCCTTCGGCGCAATGACTACAACCAGGCCTTACAGAAAGGCCCTTTCGGTAGTTCAGGCCATAGCGGAGTTAAAAAAGTATTCGGGGATACAATTTGACCCGGGTATTGTTGAAATATTTCTTGTTGTCCTTAAAGAGCAGAGTACCTCGGGGGACGTCTAAAATTAATTTCGTTCAATAAGCCCGTCGGTTGTGAAAAATAAGGAAAGACTTTTTTGTGATATTTGGCAAATTATTCCGTTATAATGTTCTCATAATATGGATGTCACTCTCGACAGCATTCGTGATATAAAAATCTACCAGTCAAAAACAGGCTACCGGTTTTCGGTAGACGCGCTTTTACTCTTTGATTTTGTCAATCTTAAGAATGTTTTTGCCGTCGCTGATCTCGGAACCGGCTCCGGCATTATCGGCATCCTTATAGCAAAAAAGTATCCTGAAGCTAAAGTCGATTTATTTGAACTCCAGGAGGGGCTTGTCGACCTGTCAGAGAAAAACATATCTCTCAACAATCTCAAGGGGAGAGCTAAAGTGATTCAATGCGACATCAGAATACTGCCTGCTTTATATGCGATGCCGGGCGAATACGACCTCGTTGTTTCTAACCCGCCATTCAGAAAAACTAAAAGCGGCAGGATCAATGTTGAAGAGGAGAGGGCTATCGCAAGGCACGAGATCACACTGGACCTCTCAGACCTTGTTGCCGCCGCATGCCGTCTATTAAAAGCAAAAGGGAGGTTCTGCATCATTTACCATCCGTGCAGGCTATCAGAGCTGATCGACACGTTGAAGAAAAAGAATCTGGAACCGAAAAGGCTGAGGTTTGTCCATTCGAAGCAGTCATCCGAGGCAAAAATGGTGCTGGTTGAAGCGGTAAAAGGCGGGAGAACAGGACTAAAGGTGGGAAACCCGCTATTCCTGTATAATGAGGATGGGAGTTATACTGAAGAAATGCTGGAGATATACGGATAAAATCGACCTAATTGATTTATGGATACTTTAAATGATTTCCTGACATATCTGACGGCTGAAAAGGGCCTTTCAAAAAACACTATTGAGTCTTATGCCTTTGATCTTAAAAAATTTGACGAATTTCTTTCATCAAAGAATATATTGCTTTCTTTATTCAAACGGTCCGATATCGTAGATTTTATTGACAGGCTAAGGTATGAGGGCTATTCCGCATCGAGTATCTGCAGGATTATCTCGTCAATCAAAGGACTCTGCAAGTATCAAATTATCGAAAATATCGTTCAGGAGGACCCGGCTGAAAACCTTCAGTCCCCAAAAAAGTGGGAACGGCTGCCAAAGGCCCTCAGTGTTTCGGAAGTGAAATCACTGCTTGAAGAAAGCATAACAGAGAATTCTCGTAACCCTGCCGCTGTGAGAGATTATGTGATGATCGAACTGCTCTATTCTTCAGGTCTTCGCGTGAGCGAGCTTGTATCTCTCAGGCTTGAAGATATACACTTCGACGCCGGTTTCCTCAGGGTCGTCGGGAAGGGTTCAAAGGAAAGGATCGTGCCGGTCGGCTTGAGGGCGCTGGCAAAGATAAAGAACTATATGAAACGGGAGAGGACGGAGATCCTGAAAAAGAAAACTTCTACTTATCTTTTTGTAACGAACAGGGGAGGCCCGATGACACGGCAGCGTTTCTGGCAAACAATCAATAAAACAGGTAAAAAACTGGGGATACCGCTTTCTCCGCACACTATGAGGCATTCCTTTGCAACTCACCTGCTCGAAGGGGGCGCCGACCTTAGGTCGTTGCAGAAGATGCTCGGCCACTCCGACATATCAACAACGCAGGTTTATACAAAAGTGACAACGGACAGACTCAAGAAAGTCTACTCAAAACACCATCCAAGGGCCTGAAGCGTTCACACGGTTCAAATACTCTATCCTCAGTTACTTTTGCCAATTTTATGGGTAATCCGGGTTAGATGATCTTAACCCAAAAACTGCGGATGTCTAAAATAAATTTATTTAACTCGATGAATTTATATAAAAAGATAGTTCATGGTAATTGCATAAAAATGTTTTGGCAACACATCTATATAAGTACACTATCGTATCGAAAAATAAATTTATTTTAGACATCCGCAGTTTCTATGACAGTCTAATTGCATTTTTCGGGTCAACGGTTGAAACTTGTCGTAAAACCGTGTAAACTTTGTAAACCGAGCAGACTGTGTGAACTAAATAAACTTAAAACGGAGGTTGTAAATGCCGCGCGTATTAAGGTTCGATGAGTTGTATAAAGCCTGCGATCCCGAATTGTTTCCTTTTAATACGACAAAAGACCTTGCGGATTTCAAAGAGACCATCGGCCAGGAGAGGGCGATACACTCCCTTGATTTCGGCCTGAGCCTCGACAGCGTCGGGTTCAACATCTTCATCCTTGGAGAACACGGCACCGGAAAGATGACGACGGTGAAATCCTTTCTTTCTAAAAGGGCTTTGAATGAACCGACTCCCGCAGACTGGTGTTATGTTTATAATTTCAAGGATCCTGACGCACCGATAGCCGTTTCCCTCGAACCCGGAGGAGCGGCAGTATTCCAGAAAGATATGGATGAGATGATAAAAATACTAAGGGTTGAGATCCCCAAGGTATTTGAGTCAAAGGAATATGAAAAGCAGAAAAACAAGATAATCTCCGAGTCACAGCAACGGCAGAGAGAACTGTTTGAAGCCCTTGAAAAGGAGGCAGAGGAGAAAGGCTTCTCCTTGCGGAAAGCGGTCAGCGGTTTGATTATAGTGCCCGTGAAGAAAACCGGAGAACCGCTGACAGAGGAGGAATATGAACAGCTCGAAGAGCAGAAAAGAAAAAAGCTTGACGAAACAGGGAAGTCTCTGCAGGAGAAGCTTAATGACATCGTTCGTATCGTAAGAGAAAACGAAAAGACGGTAAAAGAGGCGCTTGCCAAACTCGAAAAAGACGCCGCGCTTTCGGCAGTGGGGCATCTCATAGACGAACTGAAGAACAAGTATAAGGACCATGAAAAAATATCAGTATACCTCCAGGCGATAAAAAACGATATTCTTGAACATCTCGACGACTTCAAAATTCAGGAAGAACAGGCCCTCCAGATTCCTTTTATGAAGCTGCAAAAGGCCGAGCCTACCTTTACAAGATATACCGTAAATATGCTTGTCAACAATAAGGATTGCAAGGGAGCGCCATGTATCTTTGAGAGCAACCCGACTTATTACAACCTTTTCGGCAGGATTGAACACAAGATACAGTACGGACTTGCGTTGACCGATTTCTCGATGATCAAGGCAGGCTCCCTGCACAAGGCAAACGGAGGGTATCTCGTTGTCAACGCCCTTGATCTATTGAGGAACCTCTTTGCCTATGACGCGCTGAAGAGGGCCGTCAGAAACAGAGAGGTAAAAATAGAGGATATTTGGGAGCAGTACCGTCTGATATCAACAACAACCCTTAAACCGGAGGCAGTCCCTCTCAACGTCAAAGTGATACTCGTGGGCAATCCTTACCTCTACTATCTGCTCTACAACCTTGATGAGGAATATAGGGAGCTTTTCAAGGTCAAGGCCGATTTTGACAGCAGGATGAACAGGACCGAAGAGAATATGCATAAATATGCGTCTTATATTGCGACTATCTGCAGGGAGGAAAACCTTCTGCCGTTAGACAGAACGGGTGTTGCAAAAGTAATAGAAAGTAGTTCGAGGCTTGCCGATAATCAGAACAAGCTGTCAGGCAAGTTCAGCGATATAGCGGATATTTTGAGAGAAGCAAGCTATTGGGCGGCTAAAGCGAACGGTACGATTGTCAGCGCCGTACATATTCAGAAGGCGGTGGACGAAAGAATCTACAGGACAAACCGGATCGAAGAACGCATGCGTGAGTTGATTCTGGAGGGTACGCTTATCGTGGAAACCGACGGTGCGAAAACGGGCCAGATTAACGGTCTCGCCGTGCTTGATTTCGGCGATTACAGTTTTGGAAAGCCCTCGCGAATAACTGCAAGGACCTATGTGGGAAAGGCCGGCGTCGTGAACATAGAGAGAGAGACAAAGATGAGCGGCAAGATACATGAAAAGGCCGTACTTATTATCTCCCATTATCTTGGAAGCCGCTATGCCGTAAAAAAGCCGATCAGTCTGTCCGCGTCTATAACCTTTGAGCAGTTGTACGATACGGTTGAAGGAGACAGCGCATCTTGTGCGGAACTCTATGCGTTATTGAGCAGCATCGCCGGCGTCCCTTTAAAGCAAAATATAGCCATTACAGGCTCTATGGACCAGAACGGTGATGTGCAGCCCGTCGGCGGAGTCAACGAGAAGATAGAAGGCTTCTTCGACCTCTGCAGGATTAAGGGACTTGATGGAAGCCACGGCGTTATTATCCCTGTAAGGAATATCAGGCATCTTATGCTAAAGAAAGAAGTGGTCGAAGCTGTAAGGGAAGGTAAATTTATTATTTATGCCATAGAGAAGGTTAACGAAGGCCTTGAGATCATGACCGGAACGCCGGTCGGCGATATCGGCGAAGACGGCGTATATCCGGAGGGCACAATTAATTATCTTGTCATGAAACGCCTTACCGAAATCTCGGAGTCGATGGAAAAGAAGAAGGAAAAAGAAGAGGAAAAAGAGGAGAAGACGGAAAATAAGGAAGAGCAGGGCAGAACAAAAGAATAGATGAAAAAAGCGGTATGGATTGTTGAGGTTGTCATAGTCATCATGTTGTCTATACCGTTGGCAATACTGCCTTTGAGGCTTGCATTGAAGGTCGGGGACATGCTCGGCCTTTTGCTTTTTCATGTATGGGGAAGCAGGAGAAGGATTGCGATAGATAACCTGTCAAAGTGCGTATCAGCCGGCGCAATACGGATTACGGAGCCTGCCGAAACGATCATAAGAAAAAATTTCATCAACCTCGGCAGGTCGTTTATCGAAATCCTGAAGATATATTACGGCCTCGGTGAAAAGATAATCCGCTCCGTCCGCGTTGAAGGTCTTGAACATTTTAAAACGGCCCAATCAAAAGGGAAGGGTATTTTGTTACTCTCAGGTCATTGCGGCAACTGGGAACTCCTTGCCATTGCTATGTCATTGAAAATATCAAACGGGTCCGGTATAGCAAGGCCGATCAATAATCCATATGTGAATAAAATCGTTGAGAGAGTAAGACGGAAATACGGCAACGAGGTGATTTATAAAAAGGGCGCATTAAAACCCATAATGAAGAAACTAAAGAACAACGAATGTGTCGGCATCCTGATGGACCAGGCTGTGATACCCGAAGAAGGCTATGTGCTGGATTTCCTCGGCAGGGGCGCATGGACGATAAAGACGCCCGCCCTTATTGCAAGAAAAACGGGAGCCGCAGCCATGCCGGTTTTTATGCACAGGCATGAGGGAGGACATACCATCACATTATATCCACAGGTAGAATTATCCGGGAATAATGACAGGGAAACGGCGGTGAAGGAAGATACCGCAAAGTTCTCAAGTTACATCGAGAACTATATTAAAGAACACCCGACAGAATGGCTCTGGATCCACAGGAGATGGAAGAGGGTCAAACCTTAACATTTTCTGATCTCTAAGGAATGCAGACAGCACTTCAGGTTATGAGTCCGATTTATATGACAAAAAAATGTCAGTATGGGGCACATATAGCGATAATTTTTTTCGGTTCAGGCATATCTCTTTCTTTCTCATAGAAGTCCACGTTTTTACGTTATCAGATTGTTCCGCTTGTTTCCTCAGAAAATTAGCATGCTCTACGATCTGACAGGGATGGGGCATGCACCTACGAATAAGTAGATTAAGGAATGGTAAATATTTGAGGATTATCAGGAGAATGTTTAACGTTCGGATTCACCGGCGTTGCACTGCTTTATCGCACAGCGCCCGGTGAAATGATTGGTTAGCACTGTAAGCCAAGAACGGATTAATTAAGCTCGTGAACAACCTTGATTGGTGGCACCATCAATACACTATCCACCACTTTTGAGAATACGTTTTCACGGAGTTTTTCTATTGATGCTGAACTGGGGCCAGAGCATCGCTGTTGCATGTCGTTGTTTGCGACGAAGCCAGCTGAACTTACGCCACCAAACACATTTTGGATTCGTGCATTTTGGCAGCGTCGATATTGACCTCCAACCCGTCCGCGAATTAATTCATCATAGATCGACTTTCCATCTGCGAATGCAGAAACCACATAGCCATACTCGATTTCGGCACCCCCTGATACGACTTCATAGAGATAGGATGCATTGCGGGGCATTAGGAGTATGGCGCTAATCATGTTGACCTCGTGCTGATCATACGTGACGGTCTCTGATCTCTCAGGCAAAGTCTTCTCATCGTTTCGCACCCGCTCAATTATCACGGTAATTATCTTCGGGCCGTTAGATGTAACCCACTCAACACCACGGACTCTGTTACGCAGCGCATCGAGAATATCATCACTGAGAAGGCGATCTCCATTCTTGAATTGCACGAATACGCGGGCGGTGATTTCTTCCTTTTTGGCTGCGGCAAACTTCGGAAATACCTTTGCCACCACATCAAGCTCATCACGTCGGATATTCATTGTTGGAAGCAAAGATTCTATTCTTTTCCCTTCTGCGGAATCCACACCGACCTGCTGAACGTACTCCATCAAGGCTGCAACTGGCCTATTTCCAGAGCTGCAGTCCTGAAGCTTCTTGATTGATCGATTGACTATGATCTGCTGATGCACAGGAGACCTGAGCTCTGGGAAAAGATCGATATTGTCGCCAAGGTCAAACGGGACTGAGCCGGTTGTGTTGCCATCGGTAACAACCTTCAACAGTTTTGCAAAAAGGTCGTTCACTTGATCCGCAGGGAAAATTCCGGCAGATTTCGCTGTTGATAGCTTCTCAAATTTTGCCGCAGCTTGATGGGTGCTCGAAACATCGGCAATCGACTTTTCCAGATATGCGCGGTAGTAGTCTCTGCCCTTCGGATAGTTGGCGAACAACTCCTTAATCTTTGTGTCGCCTGTTGGTCGAGTGAGGGCGTCATTGATTTGATCGACAGCGTTAGTTCTGTCGCCCTTTGAAATGGCTGCCCTTGCTTGCTTTGCGTGATATGTAGCTTGGTCTTCAAGGCTTTGCGGGTAGGTGGCACATGCGGACAGAAAGATAGACAGGATAAGGACTATTGCAGTTGCGAATTTCATGGCTATGACTCTCCCTATTTTTTGGTAATAGGCGCTAACAAGCAATTATACAATTTTTGCTCATCTGCGCAAATGCTATCATACCCACTCGGTTTTTTCAACGCTTTCGTATTTTTCTAACTGGATAGCACGACTCTTAGGATGATAAACAGCAACTCTATAACTTCACATTATTAGTTCGCCCTGCTTAACAGTTAAAAGAAACAAACGGTCTGAGAGCAGCCTGATAGTGTGTGGACTCAAGAAGAAACGAGGAGTAAACCGCACTCAGCGGTACATTATGAACGCAGCGAGTAATTTGTCCGAGTGTTCAGTGCTTGGTTAGTCCTCATACCCCAAGCCTCCAAGGTATGATGGGATCATCATAAGAGATTGCACTCTTTCCTTTTCTTTTTCCGTAAGATGCCTACACACGTGAGGATACATATTGAGCAAAAAGTCTTTTAGAGCTTCAAATGCTTCGTCGGAATAAATAGTCCCGCTTCTCTGTCGATTTAGAATGGACATAACCCACTTGATGAAGACAGTAGGCATCATCACATCACCGATATCTTCCCATACATCAATAAGACCACTTGCTCTTGAGCGAACGTATTGAGATAGAGCTTTGTCACAATGTCCTCTACAAGTCCAGAAAATAAGTTCAAAATACTGTGGCTCTTTTTCAAAATCCTCGCGTATGCGCTGCCAGAGGGTTATTACCCCTTTATCATCACCATCAAGAAGCTCTCTGCCGCAGACTTTACACTTTAGGCTTGGAGGATCTAAAAAAATTTTTACCGGTTGAGGATTATCTGTTTTCCAAGCAGCTAAAGAAACAGGGAAAAAGCGTTCGGCTAATTCAAGGCCACGAGCTGAATGCAACAATTCTTTTTCGATCTTTTCTCTATCATATATTTGATATTCGATGCGACTCTTCAGCCCTTCAAGATTGCCTGAAAGACCGCTGCTCGCGAGTGTTGAATAAAAGCCGATGAATCCCTGACAATTGTTAGCTGCAACTCGGTCGGTAATATTCCCATCATCGGTGGGACTGACTGAATTACCGCTATGGGCTTTGTGTTTGCAACTAACGAGCCATCGGATTATTGTTTCTCCGCCGACACCAGTTCTTTTTTCTTCAACAATCAGGTCTACACCACCGTCAGAACCTCTGTCTGGATCAGTTATAACCTTGTATCCCATGAAAGACAAGAAGTCACGAGCAAATAACTCGAACGTATCTTGTAATCCTGTAGCTTTATGAGCTTCAGGAATTTCCTTAAAATCGAGTATTGGCATTTAGTGTCAAGTTCCTTTTTGGAGGCTAACAATATTACTAACTGTTTCTTGTTATCATACGAAAAGCGATAGGATAAGGCAAGAATGTCTGAAATCGCTTCCGGCAGGGCTGCCCGGCATAAATTTCCATACGAAAGTGTTACTCCTTACAAGCCACGATAACGTGTTGTTTTCAGGAAGGATGATAAAATCTGCCCCAGACCATCACAAGTGTTTGGTTTAAATCATATTCATTGTTATTTGTCATACGCCGAATATATCTCTTTGCAGATGAAAATATAAGCTCTGCGGGTACTTCGGATAAGGAAACTTCCAAGACCGGCCGATGGGCTTTACTTATCACATATACTAAGGAGTTCATAAGTAAGGACACATTTAAACACCCTCCCCTTTATCCCCTCCCCTCAAGGGAGGGGGCGATTCTTAAGTCCCCTCTCCCTTGAGGGGAGAGGGCAAGGGTGAGGGTGTATGGCTTTACTTATGAACTCCTTAGTAAGTACACTATTGTATCGAAAAATAAATTTACATATCTTGTTCTTTTCTTCCGACCAGTCTATTGAAATATTCCGGAAATCCGGTTTCGAACGTAAGCCGCTTGCCGCTGAAAGGATGTATGAAGGAAATCGATTTGGCGTGAAGAGCTAAACGTTTATACGTCTCTTTTCCCTTCCCGTACTTCTCATCCCCCACAACAGGGTGTCCGATCCCGGCAAGATGCACGCGTATCTGATGCTTTCTGCCTGTTAAAAGATTGACCTCCAGCAAGGAAAACTCTTTCGTATCCTTTAGCACTCTGTAAGCGGTATGAGAAAGTTTTCCTTTTGAGGCGTCGGTGGTGGAATATACGACGTGGGCCTTGTTTTCAGCCAGGTATGTCGTGATCGTATCCTCACTTTTTTTACACCTGCCGTGAACAACGGCAATATATTTCTTCTCCGTTTCTTCCCATCGGCCCTGCAGCCGCAGTTTGGCCTCCAGGCTCTTTGCAAAAATAAGTATCCCGGATGTATCACGATCCAGCCGATGAACTATGTAAATGCGCTTTGCGGATTTGGAGTAACCCTTCCGGACATAATCGGTCAGTATAGAGTAGAGTGTTCGCGATTTGTCCCTGTCCGTTCCCATTGTCAAAAGGCCGAACGGCTTGACTACTACCAGGATGTCGCCGTCTTCGTAAAGTATACCGATATCTTTCGGGAGACGCTTATTGCCCGTGTCCGATCTTTTAATCATCAGGAATAATTAAAAAATTGTTATAATACCGACTTTTTGTCTTTTTTGAGAAGTCTATCTATCTCTTCAGGGGGAAGGGGAAGACAGAATATATTACCCTGAAGTTCGTCACATTCGAGGGAACGAATGCGTTGCATCTGCTCCTTCTTTTCCACACCCTCGGCTACTACCTTCATATTCAATGAATGAGCTAAAGCGATAATCGCTCTTGCAATCACTTCGTCCGTATGGCTGAATGAGACGGAAGATATGAAGGGCTCGACAATCTTTAACTTGTTAATAGGAAAATATTTGAGGTAACTTAGAGACGAGTAGCCGGTACCGAAATCATCAATCGATATATTCACGCCTATCTTTCTTAAAACTTTGAGAGCCTTGACGGTGCGCTCAAGGTTTTTCAGGAAAATGCTCTCCGTCAATTCAAGTTCAAGGAATTGCGGTTCAAGACCGGTGTCTTCAAGCACTCTGCTTACGATGTGTGTTATATCTTTTTCATGAAAGTATCGGGATGAGATGTTAACCGCAATACGTAAAGGTCTGATGCCGGCTTCCTGCCAATCTTTGTTTTGTTTACAGGCTGTGTGCAGGACCCATTCATCGAAGGGC
>JBAZWR010000057.1:0-15896 GCA_041660325.1 Thermodesulfovibrionales bacterium
ATTTTACTTCCTTATAAGCTATTCAAACCCATATGCCTGTCAAACAGATTACTTCAAACAGTTGATGCTTATTCACATGACCGCTGTCCATAGAAAGAACAATACGAATCATCCATGTTTTTAGAATAAGTCATCAATCTTTATCGGGTCCAATATTTATTTTCTATCGATGTGCGCCGAAATATAGAAAACATCTATATTTAATATTGCGTTCATCCTATAATCAGTATGCGTTAGAAAATCCGGAAATTAAGCAAATCTGCGAGTACTCCGTGGTGAATTGCTTCTTTCAGATGATATTTATTTTAACTTGCAACACTGTATATTAAGATTACCGGCTTCCCATCCTCCGGCAATATGTTCGCATTTCCTTTAAACCTCGAATTAGGCATAAGGAATCTCTTTAAAGAATGCGTCTGCGGATAGTTTGCATTGCTCGAAATGGATATCCAGCAGCTTTCAAGGCAGGTGATGCAGCCGGTATTTTTTTCCTCCGATGCTTTTCTATTTCCGCCGAATTTTATTTTAAATCCCTTTCCTTTTTCATCAATGAAGATATCGTTCAGGGAAAGTTCTTTCCCAAGTCCGGGCCATGTTGCCTTCACGTCGAGCGTGTCTCCTTCCACGTATTTTCCGATAGTATCCTTGGTCAAAGTATTTCCCGGTTTAGCGCCTATTTTGATAAGGGCGTCATGAAAATCCAACTGGTTCGCATATGACCTCAATATTGCCCTGTCCTGGAATTTCCCGTCTTTAAACACAACACCCCAGTGGACATTAGACTGGTGTACGTTCATCTCATGGACTTCGGTATAGATGAGGACTCTTTTGCCTTTCTCATCGATGATCAGAGGCTTCTCTCTTGTCGGAAAATTCTGTGGCTCGACAACGGTTTGCTTTGCCGCAATTTTTTGTTTCCCCTTTGTTGGTGATTCGGCAAAAACCTGAATGCCGATCAATAGTAAAAGTCCCGTAATGCAGAAAGCGGCAGCCATTTTCCCGAGAAATGCACCCTTGTTTGTTGTGTTAAAAACGGTTTTTTGAATCTTTTTTTCAGACATTTTTCTCCCTCCGGTTCAAGATGTTTTATACAGGGTCTGTTAACCCTTTCTTTGTTTTATATTTTCTATAGAATAAAGGTATCAAAGATACCATTCGGGAAACCTCTTCTGCCGGTATCTTCACCTGCGCTGAATGTCCTTTCACGGGTGACCGGAGCGTGCACGGACTTTTGAAAATGCTTTTTCAGTTTAAGCCGGTTCATATAAGTTATCGGCGCTTTTGCAACTTTTTCTCCGCCTGCTAAAGTTATTTCCGGTTCAAAGACGAGGTCAACAATATGACCGGTCGGGGTTATTGAATTTAAATAATTCGCACAGCCTGCGCAGTAGGTAAATATCCTGTTGCCGTTTGTCTCTTTTTTTCTCAGTAAACCCCAGTTCCCGGCAAGATCGGGAGATAGAAATCCTACGGACCCCCCTTCCCCGCAGCAGAGGGTCTTCCCACGGGCATGAGGCATTTCCTCAATAATTAAATTTTTCCTGGTTGCAATATTTCTTATGGCAGAATGGACGGATTCTTCAAACCTCAGAGCGCAAGGATCATGGATCGCTATCACCCCTTCAACTTTCCCCGTATCCGGCAGTCCGTTCTCTGCAATAAATTCGTAGACTGTTTTGACCGACAATTTCCCGCCGTATTTCCTGAAAACTTTGTAACAGTTCGGACAGGCAACAAGGATATTTTGAATCCCATTAACCGTCAAAAAATCCTTCATCTCCCTGAACATGGAGTTGAAATAGTTATCTCTGCCGAGGTCATGGGAAGGCTTTGTGCAGCAGTCAAGGACTATGCCGAGAGAAGGAATAGTTTTTTTAATGTGTTCGTACAGTTTTATTACCTTGTCGGGACGCGTCCCGGACAGGGTGCAGCCGGGGAAAAATACGGTATCGCATCCCACGGGCAATGCATAATAGGTATAACGTTTTGAGGTCCCGCGCTTTTCATAGCCGAGAATTCCGGCATGTTCAGGATAATCCCCGTTTCCATGTCTGACGGCCTCCCGCCGCATTTCAAGGAACATATCCGAGGGATCGATCTTGACCGGACAGACGGCGGCACATAACCGGCACAGGCTGCACTCAAAAGGCATGGCCTGATGCTTTTTATCCTGGGGATTATAAGAATCGGCTATCTCCTTAGGTTTTCCGTACCTTCTCAGAAACTCGCATTCCTTTTGACAAAGCTTGCAGTTGATACATTTCCGGGAGACGGTTTCGAGTTCTTTCCGAAGGGTAGAGCTTATCCGTTCCTTTGAGGCATGAGCTTCTATAGGTTCAATCGTATTCATAACAGTAGATACACTAATTTAACCTCCAAAATATCAATATATCCAATATGAAATTCCTATGGATCGGCCTGAAAATATAGTAATTACCTATATGAATAACCGGGGTTTTTCCTTTGGGTGGCATAACCACAGAGGCACGGAGACACGGAGTTGCAAAACAAATCCACAATTAGAAAGGAAGACATGATAAAAAAGCTTTTAGGCGACTCAATAATGCACTATTATCACTGTTCGATATGCATTTATCCAAAGCACACATTAGGTTAAAAGTGCCGTCAGGTGAATATGGATTATCTTTTGTCGCGTTCTAAATGGTTTTTTATCATGTCTTCCTTTCATTTTGCGCAATAGGAACGTTTAGGTCTTCTTAATATTTAAGGTAAAATAGAACTGTGAAAGTCGCTGATGAAGATTTGAAAAGCGCGGTTACGGCAACGGAAGAGGAATTGAAAACTTTTGTTCATCACCCGTCTTCGCAAGTCATCTCGCGAATACTCTTCAACCAAAACCTGACGGAAGACCTCGCGCTGGTTATCGCAAACAGAAAAAATATTCATCCCGAAATTATAGAGATTTTATACCATAGCAGGAAATGGAAAGAATGCTACCGGATCGTCCATGCATTATGCAAAAATCCGAGGACCCCGCAGAAAATATCTTTATCTTTACTCAAGTCCCTAAGAATAATTGACGTCGCTGATCTGACAAGGAACAAGCAGGTCCCGATCACTTTAAGGTCTAAAGCAGAGGCGTATATCAATGAAAAGATGCTTGCCATTCCTCTGGGAATTAAAATAGCCGTTGCGCGAAGGGCAAGCAGCAACGTCCTCATGAGACTCATAGAAGACGGCATGAAGCAGGTCGTGGACGTTTGTCTTCAGAGTCCTTATATAACGGAAGCCGACATCTGCAAGATCGTCCATATGAAAAAAATAGCTATCCATGTAATCCGTCAGATAGCGGAGCATCCAAAATGGCAGCGCAGATACGAGGTGCAATGGTCTCTCATAAGGAATAATAAGGCGCCCCTTGCGCATGTGGTCAATTACCTCGAAAAAATCAAAAGCACGGACTTAAAGGAGCTCTACCGCGACCCCGAAGTCCCGACAAGCACCAAACCGTTTATTTACCGGGAACTTTTAGACAGAGGTGAACTGCAACTCTGATATTATGCTTTATTCTTTTTTAGCCGGGATTATTCATAAAATTGGCACGACAACCGAGGATAGAGTATTTGAGCGGTTTCTTTTGCCGATAGTCAAATACGGTATTTAAAAATAAAGAGGCAAAAGCCTCGCAGGGAGGAACGACCGAGAATGAGCTCAAATACTCTATCCTCGGTTCAATCAACTAAATTTGTGAATAATCCGGGTTAGCAGTTATACATTAAACCTGAAGTTGATGATATCGCCGTCTTTTACTTCGTATGTCTTGCCTTCAAGGCGCAGGAGTCCTTTTTCCTTAGCGGCGTGCATATTGCCTAAGGCAATAAAATCGGCATAGGAGACGACCTCCGCACGGATAAACCCTCGTGAGATGTCGGAATGTACTTTACCGGCGGCATTTACGGCGTCCGTGCCCTTCCTGATGGTCCAGGCCCTAACCTCGTCTTCTCCGACAGTGAGAAATGATATAAGCCCGAGCATCTGATAGCAGGTCTTGATGAGCTTGTTAGATGCAGGCTCGTCAATCCCCAGCTCTTCAAGAAAAGGTCCCTTTTCCTCAGGCGGCAATTGGGCTATTTCCATTTCGATTTTACCGCACAAGGTCAGTGCAGGAATGGATTGATAACGCTCCTTAATGGATGACCGGAGGGTGTTTGCATGGTCTGATTCCAGGTCTTTTTCTCCGATATTCAAAGCTATTACTTTGGGAATAGTCGATAAAAACTGCAGCGCTCTCATCGCTTTCAATTCTTCTTCATTAAATTCCACATCTCTCAGGGCGGTCTCTTTCATCAGAAATTCTTTGCACTTTAAAAGAAGCTTCTTCTCTGATTCATCCGGTTTCTTTCCGCGTTTTTTTTGAGCTTCTTCCATTCGTTCGAGGCGTTTTTCTACAAGATCGAGATCGCCGAAGATCAATTCAAGCTCCAGAGTCTCTATATCTCTTGCAGGGTCAATGTTACCCAGGGGATGCAGCACGGATTCATCATCAAAGGCCCTAACAACATGGACGATGGCCTCCACGTCTTTTATTAAATCAAATACCTTTCTGTTCTGCTTTACGTCTCCTTTTGTAAGTCCGATATAATCAATATATTCGACCACGGCATTGGTTGTTTTTTTCGGCCTGAAAATTTCCGAAAGCCTGTCTATCCTTGCGTCGGGAACTTTAACCACGCCAAGGTTCGGTTCACCGGAAACGGTCGCATAGACTGTGGCCTCTATATTCAGCCCGGTGAGCGCGTTGAAGACCGTGGTCTTCCCTGAATTTGACAATCCGATAATAGCTATTTTCATTATTCCTCCTTCTTAATCTCTATATTATAGAACAAATGGGGGTGCGAGAAATTTATTGGCAACCGTATTTCATCCCGGTAAAAAGTAAAAAGTTCAATATTCCCTCTCTTGGGATAAGAGGGGGCAAGGGGGAGTTATTTAAGAGGTATAGATTTTTAGGTGTTTTTCTCATACAATATCCGTATAAATATCTGAAGAATAATAAACAGGAGGCAAAATGTTTTGCAAAAAAAAAGTTCTATATAAAACAAAAATCCCAATGACGGGTTTCATTGCAGGTCTTATGTTTGTATTAACCCTGTGCAGTTGGTCGTACACTTATGCCGGTGAAGCGGCAATTTCAAAAGAATCGGTAGATATCCTTACAAAAGTAGGACAGGCAACTGCCGAAATCGTTGACGCCGTAAGGCCTGCTATTGTGAACATATCAACGACACGGACTGTAAAGCTTCAGGGCGGAGGCGACCAGTTTCTTGATGATCCTTTCTTTAGACGCTTTTTCGGAGACCGCTTTAAAACCCCCAAAGAACGCAAGTCATTAGGCCTGGGTTCGGGTGTAATTGTAGACGCCGACGGCTATATCCTGACTGCAAATCATGTAATACAGGGAGCTGATGAGATAAAGGTCACACTCTCCGATAAAAGAGAGTTCAAGGGCAAGATAGTCGGAAGCGATATTATGACCGATATCGGGGTTGTCAAGATAGATGCAAAAGACCTTCCCAGCGTCAAAATGGGGAATTCCGCCAAATTGCGCGTCGGCGAAACCGTGCTTGCCATAGGAAGCCCCTATGGATTGAGCCAGACTGTAACCATGGGAATCGTCAGCGCTGTCGGAAGGGCCAATGTCGGCATAGCGGATTATGAGGATTTCATCCAGACGGACGCGGCAATAAATCCGGGGAATTCCGGCGGCGCCCTTGTGAATGTAAGAGGAGAACTGGTCGGGATTAATACCGCTATCTTCAGCACAAGCGGAGGTTACCAGGGCATAGGGTTTGCCGTACCCACCAGTATGGCAAAAGCTGCAATGGACAGCCTTATCAACAAAGGCAAAGTCGTCAGGGGTTGGCTTGGGGTATCGATCCAGAGCCTGACGCCGGAGCTTGCAAAGCAGTTCGAACTAACGGATGGCAAAGGGGTGCTTGTCGGAGACATTGTAGAGGACAGCCCTGCGGATAAAGGCGGCTTGCAGAGGGGCGATATTATTGTCGAGGTCCAGGGGAAAAAGATTGACGACCCGAATCAGATCAGGAATATGGTTGCAGGCATAGAGCCCGGACAGGAAATTGAAATGAAAATCATCAGAGAGAATAAGCCCATTACGAAAAATATGACCGTAAGCGAGCTGCCAACCGATGTGCAGAAACCTGCAAAAGGAGAATACGGCAATCTCCTCAACGGGATGAGCGTTCAAGAACTTACGCCGGAATTCATTGAAAGGTTTGATATTCCAAAGAAGCTCAAAGGCGTCATTGTTGCCGAAGTGGATGAGGACAGTCCCGCCTTTGGGATTATTAAACCGGGTGATATCATTCAGGAGATTAACAAACAGAATATAGCCGGCCTCAAGGATTATGAAAATGTCGCCGGCAAAATAAAACAGGGTGAAGACGTCATGCTTTTTATCCGCAGAGGACAGGCATCCAGATATATTACACTTTCAGGGAAATAGAGCAGCAATACTTTCTTATAATGAACTACCCCTCAGTCCCGAAAGCTTTCGGGACAGGACATCTTAAATCTCCCCTCCCCCCTCAAGGGGGAGGGAATAATACGAGTCGTAGACAATGACATTTTGTATAAACCGTTATCTTATCTCATCAGATGCAAAAAACTATTACAAACAGCAGGGCAGACACGATGAAAAAGTCTTGTAGCGACACATTAATTTACTTTCAAAATAAGAACCGGCCTTTTTCTGAAAGTCATCACCGGTTAGCTCTGCATTTATGTGATTGAAATATAATACGTTGTCGCATTATAAGACTTTTTATCGTGTCTGTCCTGCTGTTTATGCAACGTTTATCTTATCTTTCTCATCACTTCAATAAGCGGTATTTTTAATTTCTTTGCAATCCTTTTGCAGTCCTCATATTCAGGCGTTGTTTTAATAATGTCAGTTCCGGATTTTGCGACCTTTACCCTGACCTTTCCGAACTCGGTATCGATTTCCTTAATCTCCCGGTGAAGCACCTTCCTCTCCGATTCATGAAATCTCAAGCCTATTGTAGCTGTCTCTTCCAGAATGATGTCGGACAATAGTCCTCTTTTTTGCTCATTGCAAAGGACTGTTAACTTTACTCCGGGTCTTCCTTTTTTCATGATTATCTGTGTCAGAAACACATCGAGAGCGCCGGCCTTGAAAAGCCTTTCCATGACATATTCGTACAACTGCGGGTTCATGTCATCAATATTCGTTTCGATGACTGTTATTGTTTCATCTGAAAATCTACCCTCCCTGCCTTTACTAAAGCGGGGAGAGCGCCTATCAAAGGAATTAATGTCCATATCCTGAGTGTCTCCGATAAATAGCCGCAAAATATTAGGCCGGTCTTTGAAATCCCTGCCGCCTGCGCCTATGCCTGTCTTTTCAATCTCCATAACGGGGATATCTCCGAATCCGGCAGAAAGTTCTTTAATAATCGCCGCTCCTGTAGGGGTGGTTAGCTCGAAAGGATCAGACCGTGAATATACCGGCGTGTTTTTTAATATTTCCGCCGTGGCAGGCGCCGGAACAGGCAGCATTCCGTGTTCCGTTTTTATAAAACCGTTTCCAAGATTAATCGGAGAGGCATAAATTTTCTCGATACCGAGCATATCCAGTCCGATAAGAACGCCAAAGATATCAACGATACAATCTATAGCGCCGAGTTCATGGAGATGGACCGTATCAAGGGATTCTCCGTGGACCTTGGCCTCGGCCTTGAAAATTCTTTTAAAGATGTTCAGTCCCTGTTTCTTTATTCCTTCCGAGAGTGATGCTATATTGATAGTTTTTTCAACGTCTTTCCACAAAGAGAGCCCTATATCCTTGGGACTGTTTTGTTTCGGGCGTATCGCATTTAGAATTACGTCAACTTTGCAGGCGGAAATATGGGAACGTTTTACTTTTTTTGATGTTAACCGATAACCGCCGACGGGAATCTTTCGCAGTTCTTTTTCCAGCATCTTCAGAGAGACCCCTGCATCGACAAGGGCGCCAAGGCACATGTCGCCGCTGATTCCCGAAAAACAGTCAAAATAGGCTATCTTCAAAATATACCCTGAAACGGACCCCGGAGGAAGTTACTTTTTCTTGCCTGCATTTTTCAGGAAAGAAACAATAAACAAAAAAGCCGCTACTATTACAATCCCTTTCCACATAAATCCAAGGGCGCTGAAACCGATCTTTGTGACGGTTTTTCCAAAAAATAACATAAGGATTAAAGCTCCGATGGCGAGGGCTATCTTTTGGTATTTATTCATTTGTTAAGCGTCTCATAATAGTAACAATATTAATTAGAATCTGTGTATTAACTGTTTAACACCCTCCCCCCTCAAGGGGGAGGAAATAACTTGAAACCCCGAAGCAGAGCTTCGGGGAATTCTTCGTATTAAAAGTGCCGATAACCCTCGGCAGAGAACGGCTTTTCTTTTCCGGAACTGTCGACAATGCTTTTTTTTGATTTTACAATATCGCCAATATATATTGCGTTAACTTTCTTTTCAGGCGGCGCCGTAAACAGCAGTTCGTAATCTTCACCGCCTGTTAGGGCCAATCCGAGCGGAGAGAGACCGAGTAAAGACGCCGCTTCCTTCATTTCCGCCGATATGGGAATTTTTTCTTTAAAGATTCTTGCGCCGACCTTGCTTTCTTTGCAGAGACGGGTCAAATCAAGCTGGAGTCCGTCGCTGATATCGATCATGGCGGTTGCATACTGAACGATCTTTTTCGGATTTCTTGCCTCGGGCATGAGATGTCTCCTTATCAGCGGCTCAACGACTTCCCGGGATAAACCCAATTTCAAAAATACGGAATGCGGAATGCGAAGGGCGGAATTTTTCGCCAAACGCCGAACACCAATAGCTCGCTTCAGCGAGTCGCCTGGGGCGATCGGACGGTCTTTAGTCAAAGGGACCTGACATTTTATTCTTTTCAGCAACTCAAGACCGCAGGCAGAGTCGCCAAGATTTCCCGTAACATAGATCCTGTCCCCGGCCTTTGCCCCGGAACGCAAAATCTGCTTCTCTGCATATCCGATAAGGGTAGCGGACAGCACAAGGTCTTTTTTGGACGCCGACAGATCACCGCCTATCAAAACTATTTGATATGCCTTTAAAGCATCCTGAATGCCGTCAAACAGCATGTCAACGAATGCCGCTTCCGTATTCCTGTTGAGGGCAATGTTTAAGAGGGCGAAGGCAGGCAGGCCTCCCATAGCGTAGACGTCGCTCACATTGACGGAGATCAGCTTGAACCCCAGTTGATAGGGCGTCATATAGCGCAGATCAAAATGGACCTTCTCGACCATCATGTCGGTAGTCACAAGAAGGTTCCTGTTTGCAGGTTTTATGACTGCGGCGTCATCGCCTATACCGGCGATAATATTTTCTGATTTGCTCTTAAACCGCTCTCTTATGCGGTCAAGGAGTAAAAGTTCACCGATGCCCGATATTTTTGAGGAAGCCGGCAACCGCTACCTTTTCTTCTTTTTGTGTTCCGACCGGTTGCTGTTGTTGGTCTTTTTCGGTTTCTTGTTCTCTTTCTTTTTCAGCGCCACCTTAAGGACGTCGTCCATGGTCTCGGCAAACACAAACTCCATGTCTTTCTTTATATATTTCGGTATATCTTCAAGGTCTTTCCTGTTGCGTTCCGGTACAATGACCTTTTTGATCCCCATTCTCTTGGCGGCAAGGGTCTTTTCCTTGAGGCCGCCGATGGGCAGCACCCTGCCTCTTAATGTAACCTCACCGGTCATTGCCACACTCTTGCTGACCGGTTTTCCGGTCAGGGCCGAGGCTATTGCAGTTGCCATGGTAATACCGGCAGACGGACCGTCTTTTGGAATGGCGCCGGCCGGGACATGTATATGCAAATCTATTTTAGAGAACATGTCCTCATTTATCCCGAGGAACGCGGCCTTCGACCGCACATAACTTAAAGCCGCCTGTGCAGACTCCTTCATGATATCTCCAAGCTGTCCGGTCAAAGTAAGATGCCCCTTGCCTTTCATGGTCGTTGCTTCAACATAGATGATATCTCCGCCGGACTCCGTCCATGCAAGGCCGGTTGAAACGCCTACTTCATCTTTTTCTATCTCCTCTTCGGGAAGAAATTTAGGCACACCCAAATATCTGTGAATATTCTTCGCAGTCATTACAAAGGGTTTGTCTCTGCCCTCGGCAATCTTTTTCGCCACTTTTCTGCAAAGGTGAGCAATCTCTCTTTCAAGGTTTCTGACGCCTGCTTCTCTTGTATACTGCGAAATAAGATTGAAAAGTCCGGAATCCGTCAGCTTCAATACCTTGTCGCTGATGCCGTGCTCTTCGAGCTGCTTTGGTATGAGATAATTCTTGGCAATCCCAAGCTTCTCTTCCGTCGTATATCCGGACAGGTAGATTATCTCCATTCTGTCTCTCAAAGGCCCGGGGATCGTATCAACCAGATTGCCTGTGGTGATGAACATAACCTTTGACAGATCAAAGGGCACCGCAAGGTAATGGTCCGCAAAGGAGTTATTCTGCTCGGGGTCAAGGACCTCAAGGAGGGCCGAAGACGGGTCTCCCCTGAAGTCGTTCCCTATCTTGTCTATCTCGTCGAGCATGAACACCGGATTAATCGTGCCCGCGGTCTTTATGCCCTGTATAATCCTTCCGGGCAGTGCGCCGACATATGTGCGCCTGTGTCCCCTGATCTCGGCCTCATCCCTAACTCCGCCGAGGGACATCCTGACAAACTCCCTTCCGAGAGACCGGGCAATAGATTTTCCAAGAGATGTTTTTCCGACGCCCGGAGGGCCGATAAAACAGATTATCGGTCCCTTCATTTTCTCCTTCAGTTTCCTTACGCTGAGATACTCCAGTATTCGTTCCTTTACTTTTTCCAGATCGTAGTGGTCGTCATTCAGCACCTTTTCCGCAGCCTTGATATCAAGATTATCGGTTGTCGATTTTGACCATGGTATTTCAACAAGCCAGTCAAGATAGGTCCTTACCGTGCCGGCCTCCGCGCTGTCCGGATGCATCTTTTCAAGGCGCTTAAGCTGCTTTTCAGCCTCTTTTAAAACTTTTTCCGGCATCTTCGCGTCTTCGATCTTCTTCTTGAATTCCTTTATCTCCTCGGCCCTTTCATCAATATCTCCAAGCTCCTTCTGTATGGCTTTGAGCTGCTCTCTAAGGAAATATTCCCGCTGTGTCTTGTCGATTTCACCCCTTGCCTCGGATTGTATCTTTTGCTGAACGGTCAGGAGTTCGGTCTCTCTGGACAGGATTTCAGTGACGCGCTTCAGTCGTTGTACGGGATCTATTATTTCAAGTATTTCCTGCGACTGCTCGGTCTTCAAGCCGATATTTGAAGCGACCAGATCGGCAAGCCTTCCGGGCTCTTCGATATTCTCTACAACACCCATAATGTCGGGGAGTATGGATTTCCCGAGAGACACTACCTTCTCTAATTGTCCTTTTACATTTCTTACCAGAGCCTCGTCTTCAATACTGAGGGGTACCGTTTTCTGGTCGGTTATCTTCTCGATGGCCGCCTTGAAAAAAGGATCGGTCTGGTCATATTTCAAGGCCCTTGCCTTGCTTAGGCCCTGCACCAGAATTTTTACCCTTCCGTCCGGAAGTTTCAGCATCCTCATGACAAGGGCCACCGTTCCAATCGAGAAAAGATCTTCAGGCGCGGGATTCTCCACATTCAGGTCTTTTTGCGTGAGGAGAAGCACCATTCTGTTCGTGCTGAGGGAATATTCAATGGCCTTTATAGACATCTCTCTGCCCACAAAAAGAGGCAGTATCATATAAGGGAAAACAACAATATCCCTAACAGGCAAAACAGGCAACGTGTCCGGGATTTCGATTTCTTTGTCAATCTTCTGTTCTACATCCAATACATCCACCATTTCGTCTCCTATTGTTTAATTTTTAGTCTGTCTGCAACTTGTATAATATATTCCTTGAATTGTCCTGCAAGCTCGGGGTTTTTCAAGGCAAGATCAACCGTTGCCTTCAGGTAACCGAGCTTATCTCCGGCGTCGTATCTTTTCCCGGAAAAGAGATACCCGTATATCTGGCGCTTTTTCAACAGGCCGTACAGCGCGTCAGTCAGTTGTATTTCACCGCCCTTGCCGGGACGAACATCTTCCAGAGTCTCAAAAACATCGGCTGTCAGAATATATCTGCCGATGATTGCCATATCCGACGGCGACTCTGAAGGCGCGGGTTTCTCAATAAGGTTGTTGATCCTGTAAACATTGTCCCTTTCTTTTACTCCATCAACGATACCATATTTATTCACCTCGGACATCGGCACTCTTTCAAGCGCCAGAACGGGTGATTCATATTCCCTGTATATATTAATCATGTCTTTCAGAAGATGCGTTCCCGGTTCAATTATATCATCACTCAGCAGGACCGCAAAGGCTTCATCCTTCACAAAGGGTTTTGCGCAGTAAATAGCGTGGCCAAGTCCTAAAGCCTCTCTCTGTCTTATATATGCAAAATCGAGCTTACTGAGCCTGTTGATTTCATCGAGGAGTTTCTTTTTACCGGATTTCTTCAGGCTTTCTTCAAGCTTAAAAGCTGAATCGAAGTGGTCTTCGATCGCCCTTTTGTTTTTGCCCGTAATAATGATAAACTCTTCGATCCCGCAGGCCTGGGCCTCTTCAACGGCATACTGGATCATAGGCTTGTCGACAATCGGCAGCATCTCCTTTGGAGACGCCTTGGTAGCAGGCAGAAATCTCGTACCGAGACCTCCCGCAGGCAATATAGCTTTTCTTATCACTTTACCCATACCGTTAGATTAATAATACATAAAGACTATTGAGAATTCAAGGAAGATGGTGTAAATGCTTTATCCGAATCACGGACTTTTCCGCCCGGACCTCTTTACTTTCGCATAAAATGAGAACTTGTTCTGTAATATTTAGTATAATATATAAATCGCACTAAATGTAGTTTCTTTCCGGCCTTTTCAAAAAGGGACCGATGCTCTATTTCAGGGATATTAAAATATAAATAATGTATGTTATTTACAAAAGATTGTCCGGAGATTGTCCGGCACATTTTTGAAAATACTTTTAATGAAAGGGGGTGAAAAACTATGAAATCACTCGTGACTGTATTAGGCTTGTTGATCGCATTAACATTAACGTCTTCGGCTTTTGCCGGGATGAATGCCCTTAAGTACAAAGGCGGCGATCTTGGCGAAGTGACTTTTGACGGGAAGGCTCATAACACAAAACTTGGTCCCGGCAAATGTATGGAGTGCCACAAAGGCAATACTCCTTTTGCCATGAAGAAACCCGGCGCCGAGGGTTCCACCAAGATTACAAAGGCGGACCATGTGGACGGCAAATTCTGCGGAGTTTGTCATAACGGAACAAAGGCATTTGCCTGGAAAGAAGGTTCGGATTGCACAAAATGCCACAAAAAAGCGGCAGCAGCTCCGGCAGTAGCGCCGGCAGTAGCGCCAGTAGCAGTTCCAGCGCCAGCAGCAACAGCACCTGCACCGGCTGTAGCGCCTGCACCTGAAAAGAAATAAATTAATTGAGGGGGTATAGAAAACCTATATCCCCTCAATTGACCCAACCACTGCGTATCTCCAAAATATATTTATCCTATCCCTGATTATTCATTCATACATTTTTCAGGCTGAACCGAGGATAGAGTATTTGAGCGGTTTTTTTTGCCGATAGTCAAATACGGTATATGAAAATAAAGAGGCAAAAGCCTCGGAGGTAGGAACGACCGAGAATCTCCTCCTCAGGCGGATTCGCCGAGGCGAAAGCGCAAATACTCTGTCCTCGGTTCAAAATGCGGCAATAATTGGAGAAATTCTTTTGGGTTAAATCGCGGTCAGCCAGGATTTATACTTTTTGTTCTTACCTTTGACGATATCAAAGAAGATTGCCTGGAGTTTCTTTGTAATTTTGCCCGGCCTGCCCTCACCTATCATCCTTTCGTCAACTTCTCTGATAGGCGTCACTTCCGCTGCGGTGCCGGTAAAGAAGGCTTCATCCGATATGTAGAGTTCGTCCCTTGTGAAACGTTCTTCCTTTATATTTACGCCTTCGTCTTCCGCTATCTGAAGGATGCTGTTTCTTGTTATGCCTTCGAGGATAGAGGTGAGGGGCGTAGTTTTTAGAACGCCGTTTCTAACGATAAAGACATTTTCGCCGCTGCCTTCGGAAACATATCCTTCGGTATCGAGCAGCAGGGCTTCATCATAGCCGCCGGAAATCGCCTCTTTTTTGGCGAGCTGCGAATTCACATAATATCCGCAGACCTTGCCCCTGGTCATATTTGCATTCACATGGTTTCTTATGAAAGACGACGTCCTTATTCTAATGCCTTTTTCAAGCCCCTCATCGCCAAGATAGGTCCCCCAGGACCAAACAGCTATGGATACATTGATGGGGTTCTCTTTGGGGTATAAACCCATAGCGCCATACCCGATGTATACGAGAGGCCTTATATAACAGGACTTGATCCTGTTAACTTTTATTGTTTCGATTATTGCATCCTTTATGTCTTTTCTTGAATAAGGGATTTCCATCAGGAATATATGGGCCGAATTGAAAAGCCTGTCGATATGCTCATCAAGCCTGAAAATGGCGGAGCCTTTTCCGGTCTCATAGCATCTGATGCCTTCAAAAATCCCGAGGCCGTAATGGAGAGTATGAGTCAGGACATGGACTTTGGCATTGTCCCAGTTCACAAACTTCCCGTCCATCCATATCTTATCCGTCTTTGGAATCATAAGCTATTTTTTATACCAATATATAGTACCTAATGTCAACCAAAACATTACGCACGAGAGCTGATATGACGAAAAATTTCTGCGGCAATACCTTATTTGCATAAAAACCGGTCATAGAAACTGCGGATGTCTAAAATAAATTTATTTTTCGATACAATAGTGTACTTATATAGATGTCTTACCAAAATATTTTTACGCAATTACCATGAACTATCTTTTTAAATAAATTTATCGAGTTAAATGAATTTATTTTAGATATTTGCAGTTTTTGGGTAAAATAATAAATCGTTACGTCGCAGTGATTTTTCGGCATATTTGCCATCGTTTGCTAAAGCTGACGACTAACTCACATCTTGTCAGGGGCGCTTATTCCGAGCACCTGCAGACCTTCCTTGAGCACAATCCTGACAGCCTCGCAGAGCGCAAGCCTGGCGCCGGTCAATGAGTCATCCTCGACGACAATCCTGCATTTATTATAATAGGGATGAAACATACCGGAGAGTTCCTGGAGATAAAAGGTTATCCTGTGGGGTTCATGGGCTTTTGCCGCCCCCTCGAAGATCATCGGATACAGGAGAAGTTTCTTGACGACCCGGAGTTCTTCGGGGGCCGACAACAGACTAAGGTCTGCGTCTGAAAACATGCCGGTATCTATGCCCTTCTCTCTCGCATGTTTGTATATACTGTTTATCCGCGCATTTGCATACTGCACATAAAATACGGGGTTTTCAGATGATTGGGTCTTGGCAACCTCGAGGTCGAAATCGAGATGGCTGTCGGGCCGCCGGGTAAGGAAGATAAATTTTGTCGTATCAGCGCCGACTTCGTCGATAACATCTTTCAGGGTGATGAATTCCCCCGCCCTCTTTGACATCTGCACCGGCTTGCCTCCTCTCAGAAGGTTGACCATCTGCACCAGAATGACCTTTAACTTTTCTTTCGGGTAGCCAAGGGCCTCGATAACGGCCTGCACCCTCGGTATGTAGCCGTGATGGTCCGCGCCCCATATATCGATAATCTCATCATATTCCTGATCTATTTTCTTTTTGTGATATGCAATATCAGAGGTAAAATATGTATATTCGCCGTCCTGCTTGATAATGACCCTGTCTTTCTCATC
>JBAZWR010000058.1:0-15866 GCA_041660325.1 Thermodesulfovibrionales bacterium
AAGTGACCAGTTGGTGTATGTCCGCAGCCTCGGTCTTCCGAATACCGAAACACTTATCAAAGTTCTGGAGGAAGGCAATATTTCGCGGCGGCTGGAAGAAGTGCTGAACTACCTCGGGGTACTCAAAGAAATTGTCCTCTCACCTGAACGGTATGAGCCGGTGGAGAACATATTCCACAAAAGACACATTGCAGCCGGCATCCCCTCGATATACGGCAAATATCATGAAAGAAAATTCGACGCCCTGGCCCTGACCTTCCGCCTCGAAAAGCTTGCCAATGTCCTTTTCGAGGAACTGCTTTACTCAATAAACCTCAGGTTCATTACAAGGGCCACGCTTTTTAAGATACATAAATTTGCGAACCTGTTTCTCAAGGCCCTGCAGGTAGACGGGATATCTTCAAACAGGTTTGAGAATAATCTTGAGCTTCTCACCGTCGCTCTGGATGTAAGGCGCTTTTCCTTCTCACAGTACATAGACATCTTCAGGGGTTTCTCCGAATCCGTTCAGGACATACTCAATACATATTACAGCAATATATACAAAAACAATCTCAAACAATTAATCCTTCAGATGGGAACGGGACATATCCAGTCGAAATTCCTGCGGTCCGATATACCGCAGAATGAAGCGGAATTCGTCAACCATGTTTCCGAGCAATTTCTCAGGGAAATGGTCGCCGGCTCTTTTGGTCTCCAGCAGTTGGATAATTTGATCAGCAGGATACTGAAAACCTTATTCGAGCAGGCCGAGGGACTTGATGTGCAGACCCTTGACCTGCTTATGAGTTACGACCCCAAGAAGGCTTTGTCCGATATTCATATCCCTAATGAAGTAACAATAGACAGGATACATCTCGGAAACAAGGGGCATAATCTGCTGAAGCTCTCGTCTCTCGGCATCCCGGTGCCTCCGGGGTTCATTATCACCACCGAGGTATTCCGCTGTGAAAAAGCGATCAATAAATTCAGGTATGTGCGTGAGCATCTCGAAGAAAAAATAAAAAAACATTTGTCAGTACTTGAAAAACAGACCGGAAAAATTTTCGGCGATCCGGGAAATCCGCTCCTCGTTTCGGTAAGAAGCGGCAGCGCCATCTCGATGCCCGGTATGATGATTTCCCTTCTTAACGTCGGCATCAATGAGTCCATCGTAAACGGCCTGATAAAGCGTACAGGGAGACCCTGGTTTGCATGGGACTGTTACCGCCGTTTCGTACAATGCTGGGGCATGTCCTACGGCATAGAGAGGGACCAGTTCGACGATATCATGAACTCCTTTAAAGGGAAATACAGGGTGCTAAAGAAAATCCAGTTCCTCCCCGAACAGATGAAAGAGCTTGCCCTGGCCTATCGTGAGACCGTTCAGAAGAACGGCATAGAAATATATGAGGACACCATGAAGCAGTTGCAGGTGGCTATCGAACAGGTTTTCAAGTCCTGGGTTTCCAAAAAGGCGCAGGCATACCGCGAGATTATAGGCATCTCGGAGAACTGGGGCACGGCAGTCATTGTCCAGTCAATGGTCTACGGCAACCTTGATACGAACTCCGGGACCGGCGTGCTTTTTACACGCAATCCTCTTGAGACCGGAGACAGAATCATGCTGTGGGGTGATTATACAAGAGGCGCGCAGGGGGAGGACATTGTATCGGGATTAGTGAGGACCTTGCCCGTCTCGAATGATCAGAAGCCCGTTGAAGACAGGATGTCGGAGATATCCTTTGAGGAGAGCTTCCCTGAGATCCATAATACCCTTTTGAAAATCGCAAAGGACCTTATTTATACGGAGCGGTGGGGCGCCCAGGAAATCGAATTCACCTTCGAGGGGTATGACCCTAAAAAGCTGTACATCCTTCAAACAAGGGACATGGCGATTACGATCAGCGAGAGCTTCATGGCCTTTGTACCTTCCGAAGAACTGTCCTCCCATTACCTGTCACGGGGCATAGGCGTCGGTGGCGGCGCCCTGAGCGGAAAGCTTGTCTTTGATCTGGATGAGATAAGGGAATTCAGGAAAAAAGAACCGGATACCCCGTTGATTTTGGTGAGGTCGGACACCGTACCCGATGATATCAGGCATATTTCCGCCTCGGACGGCCTGCTTACAGCCCGCGGCGGTTCCACCTCTCATGCGTCGATAATCGCCAACCGTCTGGGAAAGACCTGCGTGGTCGGCTGCAACAACCTGACCGTTTGGGAGCAGGACAAAAAATGCATGGTCAACAAGAAAACATTGCAAGCCGGTGATTTCATAAGCATTGACGGACGCAATGGCTCCGTGTATGCAGGCATACATGAGGCAAAAGAGATGCGGGCGGAAATTCCCATAAAAGTGTAGATCGGTTTGTTTTCTGATATAATTATTTGAAATTACTTTTACTAACACCTTAAAAAGGAGCGGATATGTCTGAAAGGAAAGCGGCAAATATGATTTCCGGCAACAAACCTGTACTCGGCATAAACGGTTTTGGGAGAATCGGCAAATTGACCCTCTGGAACCATATCGGCAGAAAATTTTTTTCAGAGATTGTGGTTAATATCGGCAGAAAGGCCGGTACCGGGCTGAAAGATATAGCCCTGTATATAGAGAAGGATTCCACTTATGGTTCGCTGCATACCTATTTGCACGGGTATAAGGCGCAAAGGATCATCGAAAACCTCGACGAAGAAAGAGGCACGATGACCATAGACGGCGTCCCTGTGACCTTTTTGAGGGAATCCAGAAATCCTAAAGATATCTCATGGAAGGAACACGGCGCAAAAATCGTTGTCGAGGCGACAGGTAAATTCAAAGATCCGACTGCATTGCCTGATGTAAAAGAAGGCGCCGCCCGGGGACATATCGAGTCAGGGGCGGAGAAGGTCATTGTTTCGGCCCCGTTCAAGATCAGGGAGAAGGGCCATAAAATGCCCGGGGATGCGATAACCGCAGTGATAGGAATAAACGACCATAAATACGACCACACAAAACACCGTATAATCTCAGCCGCGTCTTGCACTACTACATGCCTGTCTTACATGATAAAACCGCTTTTGGACTACTTCGGCGCTTCAAAAATACTAAGCGCTTCAATGGCAACGGTCCACGCTTCAACAGGCACACAACAGGTGCTTGACAGGCTTCCCGGGGCCGGGGCCGCTGATTTAAGAAAAAACAGGAGCATCTTGAACAATATTATTTTAACGACTACCGGAGCTGCAAAGACTCTGGCACTGGTAATTCCGGAGATGCAGAGTATCGGCTTCATTGCGGAGTCGGTGCGAGTACCCGTCAGCTCCGGCTCTCTGATTATCCTGGTCGTTGCATTGTGCGAAGACCCCGGGAAACCCCCGGCCATCACCAGGGAACTGTTGAACGGCATCTATAGTGATGCGGAACTGAAAGAAAAAAGAGGATATATCAAATATACCGAGGAACAGAATGTGTCTTCCGATATAGTCGGACATTTTGGTCCGGCAACCATTATCGAAGGCAGCGAGACGCATACGAGAACGGCGAATATGACATTGGATCTTGGAAAGTTATTTAATGTTACGGCAGAATCCTTCACCGGAAAAATACCGCCTATGATAGAAATACCGGTCACCCAGGCAGTCATCTACGGCTGGTACGACAACGAACTCGGAAGCTACACCAATATGCTCGGAGACCTTACGGTAAAAATAGCTTCAATGGTATATCAGTAAAATAACAAAAGGCTCGGAACTTTTTCATAAACCCGAAAAATGTAATTAAACTGACAAAGAAACTGCGGATGTCCAAAATAAATTTATTTTTCGATACGATAGTGTACTTATATAGATGTATTACCAAATATTTTCATGCAATTACCACGAACTATCTTTTTAAATAAAAACATCGAGTTAAATAAATTTATTTCGGACATTCGCAGTTTTTGATTAACTTAAATACGTAAGACACATTTTTTATACCGCTTACAGAAGGTATTCCGCAAGGTTAATTTTATATTTATTCGGGTCAAGGGTCTTTACGATTGAACGGTAATATCTGCCATTTCCATCTTTTTCCGTCAGGCTTACGACCGGTCCGTTCACTCTGTCGCCTTTCTTGTCTATAATTATCAGCACCCTTGGTCTGTCCGCAAAAACGATGTCGCTTTCATAAACAAGGCCCATTTCTCTCGAATCGAGCATAACGAGAGTTCCTAAAGGAAATACTCCCACCATATTAATAAAGAATTTAAATAGCAGCGGATCAAGCTGCGTGCCGGCCCTTTCCATCATAATACTGAGGGCTTTGTCCGGAGACAGGGGTATCCTTGAATATACCCTTGACGACGTCATCGCATCATACTGGTCGACAAGACTTACAATCCTTGAGTAAAAATCAAGGTCCGGGTACTTTTTTCTAACCTTTGGATACCCTGAAAGGTCAAAGTTCATGTGATGCTCAAAGGCGACAATAGCGGATCTTATGGCGGCGCTATCCAGGCCTCTCAACTTTAATATTGCCTTGACGCCCCAAACGGGATGTCTTTTCATGAGTTTCCATTCATCTTCGGTAAAATTCGTAGCTTTGTTGAGCACATCACTCGGTATCTCAACCTTCCCTATATCATGAAACAGGGCGACAACGCCAAGCTCGGTAAGTATCTTTTTGCTCAATCCAAGCCTTTGTCCAAGGGCGATTGTAAGGATGCTGACATTCACCGAATGGTGGTAAGTATATTCATCGTAATCCTTTATGGCAGTCATGCTCAGAAGGAGTTTTTCTTCGTCGAGTATCTGATCGACCATGGTTTCAATAATCCTTTTCGCTTTCTTGATATTGACTTTCTCACCGGACCTGATCTTGTTTATTACCCCTTTTGTGTAAGAAACGGCGTTAAAATATGATTTCTTTATGACCTTTCTGGCGTCAACCTCCCCGCCCTCCGATATCTTCTTTAATCTTTCCGTTTCAAGATTTTCCGATCCCTCCAGCGCATCCGTAATTGCTTCATAGGGCGTATCGGAAAAACCGGCTGCGATGAATCCTTTCAGAAAAACCTGAACGTCTTCGGACTTGAGAGTGTTTCTGAAAACAATCGTTCCAAGTTCCCTTTTCTTGAATTCTCTGACAAGAAAATCGAAATTCAGAAGATACTCGAGCGAATAACGGATCCGGACGTCATTCAGATAAAAAAATTCTCCTACGAGCCCAAGAGAGATGCTCTGCTCTATTTCGATCAAATGGTTGAGCAGATAGAGAAACTTATCGATTGCCATAGTTACCGCAATGTTGTTGTGCTCATGGATATGGGCCGTCCTCAGGACGACGGAAAACAGGTTCACCAGGTCCTGCGAACTCCGATGGGCTTCTTTTTCTTCCTTATTGGTCATATGTGAGCTTCCTTATAGCGCTATTGGCAAAATCCTTCAGGAGCTTATTATTTGAGTCCTTGAATTTTTCCAGAAGGGGAAGGGCGTCCTTATTTCCAAGTAGGCCCAGTCCATGGGCGGCGCATGCCTTGTTTTCGATTATTTTCGACCTGTTAAAGAATGATTTTAGCTTCATGACCTTGACAAGAAAATCGAATACCTCCGTGTCTTTCCACCGCGCAATGGTCTCAAAGAACTCCTTCTTTTCCTCTAACCCCTTGTCCTTGAAACTCCTGTCTGAAATCTTATCGAGCACGATCTTCTTCGCAGGCTCCGACCCGATATTGCCGAAGGCCTTGACGGCAGCCGTTCGCACCTGCACATCCGGATTATCCAGGCATTCTCTGAGAGTCTGCACCACTTCGCGGCCGCCTAATTCACCGAGGGCCTTGATAACCTCTTTCCTGACCCTGATATCTCCATGCCGGACGGTCTTAAGGAGATAGTCGATAGCCCTCCTGTCTCCTATCTTTCTGAGAATATAGATAATATTTCTGACAACGTACCACCTCTGGTCGTCAAGCTTTCTTGCCAGCATCTGTATATCTTTTTTGCCAAGACTAATAAGCGCATCTATAACGTTTTTCCTCGCACGGATTGTCTTCATTTCGCCGAGATATTTCACAAACGGTTCAATGGCGTTCTTTTCAAAATAGACAACCAGATTTTCAAAAACACCCTCATCGAGCTCTATGCCGCTGTCAAGAAATTCGGCAAGCAGAGCGACAATTTCCTCGTTCCCCAGATATAAAGAAAGCATCCTCATGTATTTCTTATCGTTCTCCGAAATATCAGGATCGTCAATCACTTCCCTTGCTTCTTTCATTATATTGAGCGCCATATGGACATGTCCGTATTTCATGCAGTACTGGATTACATACTTAAGGAAAGTAAAAACATCTTCAGTATCGCTTTTGTCTTCAGTCTGATAAACGATCTCGAACAGGATGGCGACTAATTTTTCAATTTTATCCGATGTATCTTTTTCAAGTTCCTTGACGAGCGTCTGAAGGTCCTTATCCGTGAGAGGCACAATCGCTATCCCCTTGAATTCCTCTTCCTGAAATCCGTCGGCATAAGCCCTCATCAAATCGTTTACGTCGGTTACCTGTTCTTTGATATTTTTTTCGGCAACGGCTTCATACTCTTCTTCCTCGGAATCGATAAGGAACGCCTCATCAACGATATAATGGATATTCTGGAAATCTTTTTCCCACAGGAGCGTAACTATATCTTCATCCATTACTTCTCTTTCGAAATCAAGCGCCGTAATCTTTAAAAACTCTTCAAGTTCCTCATGCGACAGCCCTTTTTTAAAGGTCAATTCCCTCAGTCCGTCTTTAAAGAAAAAGAGGGCAAGATTGTCTTCTTTTTCGGCGCTGGAATATATCTGTTCGGCGTCATATAGTATGCTGTTTTGTCTTATCTTCAGAGCAAAAGTTTCCTTATAATCAAGGAAGTTCTTAAACTTCAGATAGGATTCATCCAGCATTTTGACATAAACGGGATTATTGTGGGGATACATCCTAAGCGTTTTTTTTGCTTTGATGATACATTGAAGCAGGTCTTTTGCCTCTTTTATCTCTTCAATTACTTCCATGCATAAAATTACCACAGAGATACAAAGGCAGTCAAATTTTTAAAAAACTTAAACGAGGATTATTCTTCTTTCTCTCGCAAAATTTTTCAGTATCATAACCGCGGAGTTGAGTCTCTGAAGCCTCGTATTTCTCCATCTGATTGCCTGGGTATCGCCTGTGGGGAATTTCTCCCCCCTTATAGTTATTTGCACCCTTGATAATTCCTGCTGCAACCCCTTCAGTGATTCGCTGTCGATAGATTTGAGAAAGATAGGATTTACAATAACATAGCCTTCGGCCACATCATAGGCAATCGCTTTCAGGCTTTTGCCCCTGATCGATGTCATTGAGCAACCTCTTTCTTGGCAAATATCCTTGACGCAAGTATGCCGACTTCATAAAGGACGATCATAGGCAGCGCCATCAGGGTCTGATTGAATGCATCCGGGGTCGGAGTAAGGATAGCCGCAACTACGAAAGCTATCACTATGGCATATCTCCGGTGTTTTGAAAGCGTCCGTGGAGTTACAAACCCCATACGTGTTGCGAAAACTATCAGGACAGGCAGTTCAAAAACCGCACCGAAGGCAAGAACAAATTTGAGACAGAAATCAACATATTGACCTACCGACAACATAGGCATCATATAATCACCGACCTTATAATTAAGTAAAAAGTCCAGGGCAAAGGGAAGGACGATGAAAAAGCAGAAGGCGGCTCCGGTAAGAAAAAGCACGGTCGCTATAAAAACGAACGGCATGACATACTTTTTTTCTTTTGAGTGGAGACCGGGAGATATAAAACTCCACAGTTGCTGGAAAATCACCGGTAAGGCGATGATAAAAGCGGCGACAAGGGATATTTTCATGTTCATCCAGAACCCTTCGGCAGGCGCCAGAAAAACGAGTTTTGTCCCCTTCAGTTTGTCCACGTACGCGAAATACACGTACATCTTCTTCACTGAAAAATCAAGGTTATAACGGAGCGGGAACATGATAAACTCAAGGATATATTCCGAATAATTGAAGGTCCCCATAAAGATAACACACATGGCAATCAGAGATACCGTGATTTTTTTCCTGAGATCACCGAGATGTTCCAGAAAGGACATCATCCTGGTTTCAGACATAGCAAACCTCCGTAAACATGACTTATATTATACACACAAACCGAAGAAGACATGTAATTATATATGGATTTTTTCAAGGAATGTCGGATATATTTCCGCCGTAACGGCGCTTTTTATATTTATTTTACGACCGGTCCGGTTCCGGCATCTTTTTCCGCTTTATCCTGACTCTCGTCTATTGCTTTGTTCAGGTCCCCGCTCTCCTGAGTAATTTGCTCTTTTACATCCTCTATTGTTTTTTGGATTTCCTTCCCTGAATCCTCCGCTTCGGCTTGAATCTGTCTCTTGACATCCGTTACCGCATCACGTATTTCAGAAGTAGATTCCTTGAATTCTTCCTGCACGGTATCTTTCACATCCTGGAAGGATTTTTTCAGTTCGCCTAATCCTTTGCCGAGGGCCTTTGCTATTTCAGGAAGCTTTTTGGGCCCGACGACCAGCAGTGCGACAATAAAGATCATTACCATTTCAGGCATACCGATATCAAACATTTTTCATTTACTCCACTTCATATAATTTGTTAATCTTTTTCTTTTCCCGCGGGGATACAAACGTCACTGAAAACATCAGTCGCGTCGCCGGGGACCTTCTCTTGAAATCAAACCCTGCGCCGAACGATGTATATATGGAATCAGTAGTCTTTATCCTGTACCCTATCCTTCCCTCTATCAGATCAATGTCGCTGGAATCATGGCTTTTCCGTACCACCAGTTCCGACAGAAGCTTGAAATTATGCGCAGCTGAAAAATCAAGACCGGCCAGAAAGGTAAGCTCGTTTTTCAGCTCTTTGGTCCCTGTCTTTTCATAGAAGAAATTCATGTGCCCATTAACCGGACCCACCCTCTTGCTTACAATCAACCCCGCACCGTAACGCCCGTCTGTCGTCAACCGCTCGCTTCCGGTCGGCAGCGATACGTTGACAATATATGCCATAGAGGGTCCATATTTGCCTTCCTCAAAAAATCTGTGTTTAACTCCTATGGCGGCGTCTTCAAAACCATCGCGCACATCAGAGCCAAAAAGATACGGCAAGGTCATATCCAGTTCAACAATATCGCTTATGCCGTAAGCGGTTTTCATGATAAACCTGTACAGATCCGGGTCCAGAGACACTTCCGCGCCGGTGGAAAAGGCGACTTTGCCTTTTGCAAAGCTTTCGGCGCCGAATGTCGAAAAAACGCCATAGGGGTCAACCGGTTGAAGTCCTTTCAGTTCGAGGGCATAAGCAGCTTCATGAAGCGGGAGCAGGATAAAACAGACTAATATTACATACTTTTTCATTCTAATCTAAAACATAGCAGAAAAATCCGGATAGTGTCAATTAATTTAAAATGGTAATCATTCAGTGAAGCGGGGAATCCTCACCTTTGCAATGGGAGATTAGCCTATATTATAAAATTGGCACGGCAACTGAGGATAGAGTATTTGAGCGGTTTTTTTTGCCGATAGTCAAATACAGTATGTGAAAACAAAGAGGCAAAAGCCTTGCAGGGAGGAACGACCGGGAATGTCCGCCTCAGGCGGATTCGCCGAGGAGAAAGCGAAAATACTCTATCCCCGGTTCAATCAAAAATATTTGTGAATAATCCGGGTTAGGCGGGGCTTTATGGATGGGATTATTTCCACCAGGCACTGAATAGTTGCGTTCTTCATCACGTCTTTCTTTCATTTTATACAAGGTTTGAGTATAATTAAACAATCAACTTCCCCTTGCCTATCAAGGGGGTTACAGGAGGAACCAAATGGCAGAAGGAATACTCGAGGCTACAACAGCTAACTGGGACGATGAGGTTCTTAAAGCGCAGGGACTTGTTATGATTGATTTCTGGGCGGCATGGTGCGGTCCCTGCAGAATGATATCCCCCACGGTTGAAGAACTGTCAAAAGAATACGGCGGAAAACTAAAGGTGATGAAGCTCAATACCGATGATAATTCCGAGATCGCAAGCAGATATAAAATCATGGGAATACCTACTATCATGTTATTTAAAAACGGCGCTAAAGTCGACCAGATTGTAGGTGTTGTCCCAAAACAGCAATTAAAAGAAAAAATAGACTCTTTCCTGGCTGCGTAGACTAACTTGTTTGAATCGTTAACGGAAAAATTAGAGTCGATTTTTAAAAAGCTGAAGGGCAAAGGGCTTCTGAAGGAAGAAGACGTCGAAGTCGCCCTGAAAGAAATACGGCTTGCCCTTCTTGAGGCCGACGTCAACTTCAAGGTTGTAAAGGACTTCGTTCAGAAAATCAGGGAGAAAGCGGTCGGCAAAGAAGTTCTTGAAAGTCTTACCCCGGGACAGCAGGTAATAAAGATTGTAAACGATGAACTCTGTGAACTCCTCGGTAAAACAAACAGCAAAATCCCGTTAGCCCCCAATCCGCCGACAATTATTATGATGGTCGGCCTCCACGGCTCCGGCAAAACAACGACTTCCGCGAAGCTTGCGCGGCTCTTTAAGAAAGAGGGCAGAAGGCCCCTGCTTGTTGCGGCCGACCTCCAGAGACCTGCCGCCATAGACCAGCTTATTACCCTCGGTTCTCAGATCGATGTGCCGGTCTTTCATTCAAGGGATGAAAAGAATCCCGTGACCCTGTGCATAGATTCCGTGAAAAGAGCAAAACTCGACGGACGGGATATCATAATCCTCGACACGGCAGGAAGGCTTCATATCGATGATTCTCTGATGACTGAACTGAAGAATATTAAACAAAGCGTGTCTCCAAGGGAAATAATCTTTGTAGCGGACGCTATGACGGGACAGGACGCCGTAAACATCGCCGGGAATTTCGAGGAACAGATAGGCATCGACGGTATCATACTCACCAAGATGGACGGCGACGCAAGGGGCGGAGCCGCCATATCGATCATCTCGGTGACAAAAAAGCCGATAAAATTTATCGGGACCGGCGAGAAAATAGATATGCTCGAACCCTTCTATCCGGACCGTATCGCCTCAAGGATACTCGGCATGGGCGACATGCTCAGCCTCATAGAGCAGGCGCAGCAAACCTTTGACCATAAAGAGGCTGAAAAACTCCAGAAGACCATTATGGAGGAAACCTTCACTTTCGAAGACCTCAGGGACCAGCTCAGAAAAATGCGCAGCATGGGGCCTCTGGAGAATATCCTCAACATGATACCCGGATTCAGCAAAATGAAAGGTATCAATATAGACGAACGGGAACTTGTAAAAGTAGAGGCCGTTATAAACTCCATGACGAAAAGAGAGAAAAGGGACCACTCCGTCATCAACGGAAGCAGGCGCAGAAGGATCGCCATAGGAAGCGGCACAACCGTTGCGGACGTAAACAGGGTAATAAAGCAGTACATTGAAATAAAAAAGATGCTCAAGATGTTCAAAGGCAAAAAAGGGTTCAAGATGCCGAAGTCCATGCCGTTTTAACCTCTGTGAATTTTTCCTTTCACGACATCAAATACGTCCTTCTCGATATGGACGGCACCCTTCTCGATAAATATTTTGACGATTATTTCTGGGAGCATCTTGTGCCCGAGAAGTACGCTGAAATTCACAACATCACGTTCGGCAGGGCCAAAGAAGAGCTGATGAAAAAGTACAAGGTACATGAAGGCACTCTAAACTGGACGGACCTCGACTTCTGGTCGAATCAGTTGAACATCGATATCCCCGCAATGAAGGAACAGGTAAAGCATCTTATCGAGGTCCACCCGCATGTGGAAAACTTTTTGAGAATGCTCGGAAAAGAAAAAAAGAAGGTCTTCCTTGTCACTAATGCGCATTACAAATCCATTGACCTGAAATTCAAAAAGACCCTGATCGGGAAATACTTTGATGCCGTGCTCACGTCTTTTGACGCAGGTTATCCCAAGGAGGATATAAAGTTCTGGGAGGCCGCGGAAAAACGTCTTGGTTTCGACAAGGGAAAAACCCTCTTTATCGACGATACCGAGGAGATACTGAAGACCGCAAAGAAGTTCGGGATTAAATATATCCTTTACAAAGCAAGGGCGAATTCAAAGGTCAAGCCCGGCAGATCGAATGACTTCATGCATATAATTGATTTCGATGAACTATTATGAAATCAAACCCCTTTCCCTTGCAATCGGTAGGATTAACTGCTTCACTGAAAGGTTACCTGAATGTCCTCTAACCCGGATTATTTATAAAATTGGCAACAGCAACCGAGGATAGAGTATTTGAGCGGTTTTTTTTGTCGATAGTCAAACACAGTGTGTGAAAATAAAGAGGCAAAATCCTCGGAGGGAGGAACGACCGAGAATGAGCGCAAATATTCTGTCCTCGGTTCAATTAGAAAATTTTACGAATAATCCGGGTTAATATTGTTAATCATACAAGAAATATCTTACAATAGTTGTCTATGATTCCCGTCTGTCCCATGGAACTTACCAAGGAGCCGAAGATTGCCTATTTCTCTATGGAGATCGGCATTAAGAACGATATCCCTACGTACAGCGGCGGTCTCGGCGTGCTTGCCGGAGACACCATCAGGGCAGGCGCCGACCTTAAACTACCCATGGTTGCCGTCACCCTCCTGGTAAAGAAAGGCTATTTTACGCAGGAACTGGACGAATCCGGAAAGCAGACCGAGCTTCCGGTCATATGGGACCCTTCAAAATATATGAAGCTCCTTTCGACAAAGATCACGGTACAGATTGAAGGCCGGGATGTCCTCGTCCAGGCATGGCAATATAACGTGCAAAGTCTCACACATGGATGTATACCGATCTTCTATCTGGATACCGACGTCGAAGGCAATACTCCGGAAGACCGGGAGATAACCGCCTGTCTTTACGGCGGTGACCTTGCATACAGGCTCAAACAGGAGATCGTCCTCGGCATCGGGGGCGTCAGAATGCTGCACGAACTCGACTTTGAAATAAAGAAATATCATATGAACGAAGGGCATTCAAGCCTTCTGACCCTTGAACTCCTTAACAGGTTTAAAAGGCCGATAGAAGACGTCTGGGATGAAAAGCTCGTCTGGGACACTGAAAAAGTAAAAGACCTCTGCGTCTTTACGACACACACGCCTATTGATGCGGGACATGACAGGTTCCCCCACGATCTTGTAGTAAAAACTCTCGGGGAGTTTATACCTCTAAAAGTTCTGAAAGAACTCGGAGGTCAGGAAAACCTTAACATGACCCGGCTGGGACTCAACCTCAGCGAATTCATAAACGGTGTTGCAAAGAAACACGGCGAGGTTTCAAGAAGCATGTTCCCCGGATATGAGATCAGCGCCATTACCAACGGCGTGCATACCTTTACCTGGACATGCGACAGTTTTAAGAGGCTCTATGACAAGTATCTGCCCGGCTGGGCAAATGAGCCTGAGTTGTTCGTAAGGGTCGGACGTATCCCTAACGAAGAGATATGGAACGCCCATATGGAAGCAAAGAAGGCTTTGCTGGATTATGTGAAGTCCACAACCGGCGTCGAAATGGGCATGGACGTCCTAACCATTGGCTTTGCGAGAAGGGCCACCGCATATAAAAGGGCCGACCTTATATTCAGCGACATGGAAAGACTCGAACGCTTCGGAAACGGAAAACTCCAGATTATTTATGCCGGGAAAGCTCATCCAAAGGATGAAGCAGGGAAAAAACTCATTCAGAATATTTTTTCCATAAAAGAACGCCTGAAAGACAGGATAACAATGGCCTATCTCAAAAATTATAATATGGACATTGCGCTGAAAATGGTCTCGGGGGTTGATATATGGCTGAATACTCCATTAAGGCCCAGAGAGGCGTCAGGCACAAGCGGCATGAAGGCGGCCCACAACGGAGTGATGAACTTCAGCGTCCTCGACGGATGGTGGATAGAAGGGCATATTGAGGGCTTCACCGGATGGTCGATAGGACCGAGTCCCACAGAGACAACACTGGTTGATAATCTGGACACCAGAGACGCCGATGATCTTTACAGCAAACTCGAATACACCATCATACCCATGTATTACGAAAATAAGCATACCTGGATACGGATGATGCAGAACGCCATAGGTAAAAACGCCTATTACTTCAACTGCCACCGCATGATGCGCCGCTACGTAACGGAAGCCTATATCAGATAAATCAACACACGCGGCAAAACAAACCTTTTTGACAACTAAAAAAATGTTTTTTAGTATTAAAATTAAGTAATGGAAGCAAATGATAACGTCCGAAACAGGCTTGAGCGTCTGAGAGAGGTATGCGAAGGCGCGAATAATGTCCGAGTCATAATATACGCGAACCCTGACCCGGACGCCCTGGCGAGCGCGCTCGCCCTCAAGAAAATACTTGAGACAAAAAAGCGCGTCGTCAAAATAGGGTATACAGGGGCAATCGGGAGACCGGAAAACGCCTCTATGATAAGACAATTAAGGATACCCGCATTTCCGGTCAGTGAGGAGGAAGCCGCCCATTCCGACGTTATAGCGATAGTTGACTCACAGCCTCAGTTCTTCACCGACTTCAGCCTCCCGCGTTGCGATATTGTAATAGACCACCATCCGCTCCCGGATGTAATCCTGGCCAAGTTTGTCGACATACGGCCTAACTACATGTCTACTTCGTCCATCATGACGGAATATCTGAAGGCTACGGGCCTGCGTCTTACCAAAAACCTCGCAAGTGCTCTCTTTTACGGGATTAAAACGGACACACGCCACTTCATGGGCGATATGAGTCACGGCGATGTGGAGGCGATAAGATGGCTCAGGGGCAAGGCGGACAGAGACATTGTCAAACAGATAGAGTTTTCCCAGTTCTCGCGGGAGGCACTCGACTACTTCAGCATCGCACTTGTTAGAAGGCGTTTTTTAAACGGCGTCATGTTTTCTCACTTAGGGCCGGTTCCGTTCTTCGACGTTTGCGTGCAGGTGGCGGATTTCTTCATACGGGTAGAAAACGTATCCTGGGCGCTCGTTACCGGAGTGGTAGGCGACGCACTCGTAGTAGTCTTCCGAAACGACGGCCTCAAGAAGGACGCGGGCTACCTGGCGCGCACCGCCTTCGGCGGAATAGGTAGCGCGGGCGGGCACAAGTCCATGGGGCGCGCGGAATTTAAGCAGGATGCATTACCTAAGGGGCTTCTTCTGTCAGATAACAAGAGTATCGAGGAGTTCGTGCTAAGCTCGCTCTCAAAGATTGACCCTGTCTTTCTCCCAATTCTTAAATCTGTAAGGAGATAGCTTTTTTTTAAGAGTAGGAAGCACTTCGCGCTTGTTCCCCTCGCAGTAAGGACTTGTGGTGAGCGATCCGCAAACATATCCTGTTTATTCCGATGAATATTGCGCAGATTCTCATTGGCTTCCGGCTGCAAGGTAACGGTTTCCGGCAGTTTCACCGGAACACCGCCGGCTTTATGATTCCTTCGTTCTCCTCACGTCCGCCCCGAGCTTTGCGAGTTTCTCTTCCATATTTTCATATCCCCTGTCGAGGTGGTAGATCCTGTGCACTTCGGTCTCTCCTTTTGCCGCAAGAGCGGCGACTATAAGAGATGCGCTCGCCCTGAGGTCGGTTGCCATCAGGGGGGCCCCTCTCAGTTTTTCAACACCCTTTATCGTTGCCGTTCCGCCTTCAACGGTAATATCCGCCCCCATCCTCCGGATCTCTGCAACATGCATAAACCTGTTTTCAAAAATATTTTCTTTTATTACGCTCGTGCCGTCCGATATGCACATCAGCGCCATAAACTGGGCCTGCATATCCGTAGGAAAGCCGGGATAAGGCATGGTCTTTACGTTTGTTGACTTCGGCCTGGACTTACCGATCACGCGAATTCCGT
>JBAZWR010000059.1:0-15667 GCA_041660325.1 Thermodesulfovibrionales bacterium
TATACCCCTCAGGCCCCTCCAAACCCTATATTTACCCGGCCTTCCTCAACAATGACCGGGACTTTTCTGACCCCGCCTGAAAGCTTTAGCATCTCTTCCAGTTTTTCAGCATCCGCCTTAACATCAATGTATTCCGCCTGATCCCCATAGACCGACCTGGCCTTGTCCGTAAAGGGTCAGCCTGCCTTGCCGTAAATTTTGACTTTTCCCGTCATAAACACCTCCTGAATAATTATGAAGGATGAATTATGAAAATTGTATTTCATCCTTTTTAGTTTTTTAAATACCGATGCGGGTTTTCCGTTATGCACCCCATAATTATCTCCTCGTTATAACCCGTTGCAATCAGCCTCTGTGCGGATTCGAGGACGGTCATGCCGCCGCCTAATAGCTTCCCGTACGAATCGGTAACAGCTCCCTCAAGAGAGGTTTTTGATTCTCTCACCGTGTCCGAAACAATAATAATCCTTTGGGGTCTTTTAGTCCTCAATATTAGTTCAAGGGTTGCCTGATGAAGATGATGGGGGTCTGCAATAATCTCGATATAGATATCCTTATGCAGAAGTCCGAAGCCTGCTATGCCGGGTTTTCTGTGATGAAAGCCCTGCATAGCGTTGAACAGATGTGTTATTCCCTTAGCTCCTGCATGGAAACCTTTCTCCGCCTCTTCATAGGTCGCATCTGAATGTCCCATGCTGACTATAATCCCCTGAGCGGAAATCTTTTTTATAAGCCCGGTAGCGCCTTCCAGTTCGGGAGCAACGGTGATTATCTTTACCACATTTTCAAAGCCTTCAATAAGCTCTCTGAAAGGTTTCTCCGATGGCTCTATAAAGGTCGTTGCATTGAGTGAACCGCATTTCGCAGGATTCAGAAAGGGCCCCTCAAGATGGACCCCGAGGATTTTGGCCCGGCCGGAGGTTATTGCTGCATCTTGTATATCCATGGCCTTCTTTACCATCTCCATATTTTCTCTCATAACCCTGATGACGTCCGGATATATGGTGAGGACAATTTCCAGCACCCCGCAGGAGCCGTGGATTTCCGCTATCCTGAGGATATGCTTTACATCGGCAGACCGGGTATCATACCCGCCGATCCCGTGGGTATGGATGTCGATGGTTTTCATAGGTTAATCATAGCAGATACTTTTTTTACTCGGCAACTCTCCTATTATCTATCGAACCTGCCTTATAATAATAGACATGTACGAAACACAGATCCTTTTGGGAATTTTCTCGCAGGACGAATTAGACGCTCTCATAGTCAGGTACTGTTCTATACCCGACATCTCTGCCCGTATCGAATTTCTCTCCCGCAGGTTCCTTGGGATCTCTTACAGGGAATCGACCCTTATCGGTGATATAGTTATTCCGGAGGTCTTAGTGGTCAACCTTGAAGGAGTTGACTGTTTTACACTTATTGATTACATTGAAGCAATGCGTATGTCGGAATATTTTTCCGGGTTCATGGATAGTCTGAAAAGGGTAAGATATAAATCCGGCTCCGTCTCTTTTGAAAACAGGAACCACTTCCTTACCGACTGGAAAGAATTCAATTCCGGTTTTGTCCATGATATAACGGAAGAGGTTAGCGGACTGAAGGCTAAAAAGATTTTGAAAACATTAAACCGGAAGGAAGACGGCTCATATTTGATTCCGGGGATCGCGCCGGTGGAGCGTGAAATTTCATATATACCTTCTCCTGCAATAGACGGCCCGGTCCTCGAAAAAATAAGGACAGGCGACTATATCGGGATATATTCCCATGCAGCAGGCCTCGATGTTTCGCATGTGGGCATCTTCATCAGAGAAGGCGAGAAAAGTTATCTGAGACATGCCTCATCTCAGCCGGAATTCAGAAAAGTAATCGATCAGGATTTTCAGGAATATATACAAAATAAACCCGGCATAATCATTTTTAGACCTCTAATGTATTCCCCTCATCCTTCATAATTCATCCTTATTAACCTGGAGAATGCAATTAATCTATCAAGGAAACTGCGGATGTCTAAAATAAATTTATTTTTCGATACCATAGTGTACTTATTAAGATGTGTTGCCAAAATATTTTTATGCGATTACCACGAACTATCTTTTTGAATAAATTTATCGAGTTAAATAAATTTATTTCGGACATCCGCAGTTTTTGTGTTAAAGGTTTTCTCCGAAATTATTCCGGTATCTTTCCGCGAACTCATCGTATGTAAAGCGGTGCTCCTGGGTCCCGTATTTCTCTATCGCATATACGGCTGCAACAGCCCCGATCCTTGCAGCAGACGGCAAGTCCTTTCCTGAAACGATACCCTTTAGCAAACCGGCCCTGTATGCATCGCCGGCGCCGGTAGGGTCTACAACCTTTCCGGCCTTTGCAGCCGGGACGGGAACTTCCGAATCCCCTGAAACAATAACGGACCCCTTTTCTCCGAGAGTTGTTATGATAGTCCCGGCAAGTGCGAGCAGACCCTTCTTGTCCAAACCCGTTATCTTCATGATAACTTCGAGTTCATAATCATTTGTAATTAATAGCAGTGCCCCGTCGAGCCACTCTATGAGAGTTTGTTTGTCCCATTTTGTAAGGGACTGTCCGGGGTCGCAGATATAGGGGATTTTCCTGTCTCTGCATGTCCTTGCATACCCGGTCATGTCTTCAATATTTCCCGGAGCGATGAGGACAATCGAGCCATTTGGTTTCGCCTTTTCAAAAATATAGCATGAAGGATATTTCATGGCGCCGGGGTTAAACCCGGTTATCTGGTTGTCTGACGTATCGGTGGTTATATAGGCGCCCGCAGTAAATTCTTCGGGGATGATCTTTATCCCGTCAACAGAGATATTATTTATTTGCAGCCATTCAAAATAATTCCGGTAATCCTTGCCGATAGCGGCAATTATAAAGGGCTTCTCATCGAGAAGACTAAGTGAAAAGGCTATATTGCCTGCGGTGCCGCCGAACTTTTCCACCAGTCCGTTGACATTGAAACAAACGTTTAATACATGAATTTTGTCCGGCAGTATGTAGTCGGAAAACTTTCCGGGAAAATCCATTATCCTGTCATAGGCCATTGATCCTGATATATAAATGTTCATTGGAGTTCCTTCATCTCGTTCTCTATTGCGCCTTTCCTCTGCATCAACTCCGTCATCCTCTCCTGGACATTCGCTAATTCCGCTCTGAGAGGCTCTAATTCTTTCTCAAGCTGCTTAATCTGATACAGATTGTAGCTGAACCGTCTTCCCGTCTTTTCGTTTATCTCTTTCACAAGGCTGCTCTCCTGCTCCCGGACATTTTTCAGTTCGGACGAGAGCGAATTAAGCTCGCTCCTCAATTCATTCAGTCTCGCAGTTTTGTCATTCGTCTCGGCAGGAGGAGAAGAATGCGATTCCGGGGACGCCGGCTGCTCCGGCGGCGGTTGCGTTTCCGGAGATCTCCGGGTATCCTGTGGCGATTCCGTTTTTCCCCCGGCGGTCTCCTTTTCAGTCGTTTCCGACCCTCCTATCCTGAGGATGTCTTTTTTCGGCACTATCATTGAACCCGTGCCGAAATAAAGATAAACATCGCCTCCGCTTTCACTATATGATGTGACCTCGGGTATTTCAGCGCCATTTTTCAAATAGATAGTATAAGCCGCTCCGGCATAAGCCGGAAGCAGGAGAAATAATACCAACAAAACTATTTTTTTCATTCCGCCCTCCTTGATGTTTTCGTAATAAATCTCTTTCCAGGCCGTCATTCCCGAAGTCCTTAATCGGGAATCCATTCTTTTCAGGCAGTTGTATCGTCCATGGATACCCGCCTTCGCGGGTATGACGACTTTTTACAAAGGTACCCTCCTCAGTTCATTGTAAAGATGTTCGGCAATTGTTTTATTAAAGCCCTTGAGTTTTGCAATATCGTCAACGCCGGCCTTTTTTATACCTTTTATACTACCAAAAACCCTCAAAAGTTCAAGCCTCCGCTTCTTCCCTATGCCGTGAATCTCCTCAAGCGGAGACTGCAGCATCCTTTTATCGCGGAGCTTTCTGTGGTAACCGACGGCAAACCTGTGGGCTTCATCGCGGATGCTTTTAAGGAGAAGGGATGACGGCCTTTTGTCCTCAAGATCCACGGGAATATCATATTCCGTGAGATATGCCCTGTCAGGGTCTTTGGCAAGGCCGATGAGTTCGGGCTGTATTTTTACGATAGCCTGATACTCTCCAAAGACTTTTTGTGCGGTCTCAAGATGGCCCTTACCGCCGTCAATGACAACAAGGTCCGGCAGATCGCCCCTCAAATTTTTTATAGTTCTCCTGACCGTCTCCGCCATCATTGCATAGTCGTCAATTCCATGTACCGTTTTTATCCTCAGTCTCCTGTAGCCGTCTTTCCTGAATTCCCCTTCCGACCAGGACACAAAGGAACCCACGGCTTCGCTGCCTGAGACATTGGAGACGTCAAAAGCCCCTATGCGCTCGGGCCTTTTTTTGAGATGAAGTTTGTCCTTCAGCTCATCCAATATTTCTTCAGTCCTTGTTTCTTTGACGGACCTGTAGAGGAAACGGGCATTTTCCGACGCCATATCGAGCAGTTCCCTCTTTTTCCCGGAGCGTGGAATGGTTATCTTTGTCTTCCTCCCGCCGCGCTGACTGAGCCAGTTTTTCAGGGATTTTGCTTCCTCCGGCGTCTGAGAGATAATTATTTCCGGGGGCGGTATAATCTCTTTTGAATAAAGTTGGACCAGAAAGGTATTTATTAATGCCTTATCCGGGATGCCTGCGGTATTCCTGAGAAAATAATCCTTCGAACCTATCATGACCCCTTTTCTGATGAAGAAGACCTTGGACGCCGAAGCATCATCTTGCCGATAAAAGCCGATGACGTCTATATCTCCGATTCCGGAGAAATAATTATCTGCGACTCCCGCACCTTTTCGATTGCCCTGATCCGGTCCCGTATCTTTGCAGCCTCTTCGTATTCCATATCATTTGAAAGCTTCGTCATATTCTTTTCGAGGACCGCTGTCAGGTCTTTGTTTTCACCGCTCAGGAATAATCTTATCTCCTCAATGAGTTTCATGTATTCTTCCCTGCTTATATAACCGGCGCAGGGCGCCAGGCACCTTCCCATCTGATACTGAATGCAGGGTCTCATGGGTCTGTCAAGTGCATGTTTGCAGTCTCTGATCCGGAAATGTCTCCTGATAAAAGCAAGTGTCTCCCACATCGGCCCGGAAGGCACATAGGGACCGAAATAAAGCGCTCCGTCCTTATGAATGCGTCTCACTACTTCAATTTTTGGCCATTCTTCATTTACCGTAAGTTTCAGGTATGGATAGCTTTTATCATCCCTCAGGACAACATTGAATTTTGGTTTGTACTGTTTTATCAGATTTGCTTCAAGCACAAAGGCCTCAAGCTCATTGCCTGTGACAATAAAAGTCACATCTTTAACCTCTTTTACTAAGGCCGATTTTCGCGCATCAAGCCCTGAAGATTTCCGGAAATAGCTTCTAATCCGGTTTCTGAGGTTTTTTGCCTTGCCGACATAAAGGACCTTTTCTTTCGGATTTTTAAATATATAAATACCGGGATTCGAAGGGATGCTTGAGATATCAGTGTGCATAGGTTTATTGTAGCAGAGTTATAAAATTGAACAATTGTCCGGGACCGGGAGATACTAAAACTGAATCTGGCACCTCTTTTTGCCGGCCTCTTCATCTCTGATAAACAACAGCGTCTTTTTCAGTCTCTTGCACCATGCGCGGATATCCCGCTCAAAAGTCGGACAATCACCGATAACTTCAAGGATGTCGCCGGGCTGCATATCGGGTGATTTCGCAGCTATTTTTAAAACCGGCTGGGGACACTTAAGGCCTGTGGTATCGAGCACTATAACAGCCATTTGAACCTCCATGATAATCTTTTTACAAGGCTCCTAAATACTTCCGGCATCATCTTACCATAATTACCAAATATATTCTAATTAAAACTATTTTTCAGCCTCTGTGAAGCTTCCCATTTTTCTGAATCTCCGGTACCGTTCCTCTATGAGTTTACCCGGAGTTTTAGTCTTTAATTCCTCATATGCGGACAATATACATTCGGTTATTGTTTTTGCCGTCATTTCAGGGTCCCTGTGTGCTCCGCCGAGCGGTTCCGGGATAATGCCGTCGATAATCTTGAAATTCAGCAGGTCCTGCGCGGTCATCTTCAATGCATCCGCCGCCCTTGAGAAATCCTCCGTCCCGATATCGCTCTCTTTTTTCCAGAGTATGGCTGCGCAACCTTCGGGGGAAATGACCGAAAAGCATGAATGTTCGAGCATATACAGTCTGTCGGAAACGCTTAGCGCAAGCGCTCCTCCGCTTCCGCCTTCACCTATCACGATTGAGATGACCGGGTCCTGAGCCTCGACATTTCCATCAGGTTTACGGCAATCGCCTCTGCCTGACCGCGTTCCTCTGCGCCGAGCCCGGGATATGCTCCGGGGGTGTCTATAAAGGTTATCACCGGCCTTTTGAACTTCTCTGCAAGTTTCATTATCCTCAGCGCTTTTCTATATCCTTCAGGATGAGGCTGGCCGAAATTCCGGTATATCCTCTCCTTTGTTCCCCTGCCCTTCTGATGGCCGATAACGATTACAGGCATATCATTTATTTTTGCCATACCTGCAACAATAGCAGGGTCGTCGGAATATCTCCTGTCGCCGTGCAGCTCTATGAAGTCGCTTGTCATCATGTTTATGTAATCCAGCGTATAGGGCCTGTCCGGATGTCGTGCCGTCAACGTCTTCTGCCATGGAGTGAGTGAAGAAAAGATATCCGACCTAAGATCTCTCACCTTTTTTTCAAGCTTCTTTATATCACTGGATATATCGATATCCTTGCCGTCGGATATCCGTTTCAGTTCATCTATCTTGGTTTCAAGCTCCTCAAGAGGACGTTCAAATTCAAGGTAATAACGTATCATTGGAATACTACCGCTCCTTTGCCCGTTATTTCTTCAATCTTCCTGATAACTTCATTTTCATAGGATACTTTTAGTCCGGTCTCAATCAGGGTATCCGTATCCTTATAAACTATTCTCAGATAAAGAGGATAGTTCCCCTTGCCGTCAGCTTCTATAATGGATTTCAGCACGCGCAGACCTGCGGTATCCGGCAGGGCCTTTAGGTTTATTTCAACTTTATGCCCCATACGGTTTTCAAGGGAATCCAGCCTCGATATCTCATTCGATACTATCTTAATCCCCTTTTCCGTTTTATCAACAATCCCTTTTATAAGGAGAGGCGTGTCTTTCTGCAACAAAGAGAGGCTTCTCCTGTACAATTCCGGAAAAACAATCACCTCGGCATGGCCTTCAGGGTCCTCAATGGTGCAGTAGGCCATCATTTCAGCCCTGGCCTTGGTCTGTATCTTTTTGATAGCGGTCAATATGCCGCCGATCTTTATTTCAGAGTCATCAGGCACATCCTCGAGTTCCGACAGTTTTTTAGCGCCGAGCCTCACAAGCAGTTTGTCATATTTTGTCAGGGGATGACCTGTGATATAAAAGCCGAGAGATTCCTTTTCATGCCTTAACATCTCTTCGGTATCCCATTCCGAAGACGAAGGTTTTTCATCGCCGGGAGGCTCGCCGAACATATCCTGCCGGCCGAACAGCATCGGGGAAAGGCAGCGGGAACTCCCGTTCAGACTCGTGCTCAGCAGTTCCATGGCATAAGATCTTGTGACGCCAAGGGAATCAAAAGACCCCGCCTTTATGAGGCTCTCAACGACTTTTTTATTTACCTTCCTCTGGTCCACTCTCTCGAAGAAATTGGTCACGGATGTGAACGAGCCGTCTGCATTCCTTGCATCAATGATCGATTCAATAGCGGCCGAGCCCACGCCTTTGACCGCTTCGAGTCCGAAGAGGATGGAGTTTCCGTTCACTTTAAATTCTTTGTCGGAAAGATTGATATCCGGAGGTAGTATACCGATGCCCATTTCCCGGCAGCCGGCTATCGTCTTTACGATCTTGTCGGTAGTGTCCATATCCGCGGTCAGGGTTGCCGCCATAAACTCGACCGGATAGTGGGTCTTCAGATATGCGGTCTGATAGGCGACATACGCATAGGCTGCCGAATGAGACTTATTAAAGCCGTACTCCGCGAAATTGGCCATAAGGTCAAATATCCTTATCGCCTTTTTTTCCGGAATATTGTTGGCTATAGCACCCTGTATAAAAACCTCTTTCTGCTTTTCCATCTCCTCGGGCTTTTTCTTTCCCATAGCCTTTCTGAGTATATCGGCCTGCCCCATGGAGAAGTTCGCGAGCTTGTTTGCGATACGCATTACCTGCTCCTGATACAGTATGACTCCGTAGGTCTCGTCGAGGACCTCCCTGAGCTGGGGGAGGTCGTATTTCACGGCGGTGCGGCCTTTTTTCCTTTTGATATAATCATCGATCATACCGCTTCCGATCGGGCCGGGCCTGTAAAGCGCAACAAGGGCTATAAGGTCTTCAAACCTGTCGGGAGTCATCTTGGCAAGGATGTCCCTCATGCCGGCGCTTTCAAGCTGGAAAATACCTATAGTATTGCCCGAACTCAACAAGTCATAAGTAGCTTTATCTTCAAGGGGTATATCTTTTAATAGAAATTCTTCCCCTCCCTCTTTTATATACTGGAGGGTTTTATTTATTACCGTAAGGGTCTTCAGTCCGAGGAAATCAAATTTCAGGAGTCCGATCTTTTCAACAGCTCCCATGTCAAACTGGGTCATGATAGTTCCGTCGGAAGGGTTCTTGTATAAAGGGGTATAGTCGGTCAGCGGGTCGGGTGAGATGACCACTCCTGCAGCATGGGTTGAGGCATGTCTGCTGAGACCCTCAAGCCTTATCGCTATATCAAGAAGCTCCCTTATCTTTGGGTTGCTTTCATAAAGGGCCTTGATCTGAGGCTCGGCTTTCAACGCTTCTTCAATGCTGATATTCAGGGTATTGGGGACAAGTTTGGCTATCTTGTCGACTTCTCCATAGGGTATATCGAGCGCCCTTCCCACGTCCCTGATAGCAGCCTTGGCAGCCATCGTTCCGAAGGTGATGATCTGGGCGACATGGTCCTTACCGTACTTTTCCGCGACATAGGCAATGACCTCGCCTCTCCTGTCCTTGCAGAAGTCTACATCGATATCCGGCATGCTTATACGCTCGGGGTTGAGGAACCGCTCGAAGAGTAGATTGTATTTCACCGGATCTATATCGGTTACACCGATGCAATAGGAAACAAGACTGCCTGCGGCGGAACCTCTTCCCGGGCCGACCGGAATTCCCTGTTTTCTGGCATAGCTTATAAAATCCCACACAATAAGGAAGTATGAGGCATATCCCATCTTGCGTATCATATCGAGTTCTCTCCTGAGCCTGTCCGTATAAATCGCCTCCGGCGCCGGACCCAGTTTTATATTAAGCCCTTCAACAGCCAGTTTCTCAAGAAAAGCATCGGGTGATTGATGGTCTTCAAGCTCATACTTGGGAAGCATGCAGACCCCCAGCTTGAATTCGACATTGCATCTCTCTGCAATGACCCTTGTATTGGACACCGCTTCAGGCACATCCCTGAAGGCATTCTTCATCTCGTCGGGTGATTTGAAATAGAAACTTTCGGAGCTGAAATGCATGCGGTTTTTATCATTGACTGTCTTGCCCGTCTGGATGCACAGCAGGACGTCGTGCGCCCGGGCGTCTTCTTTCCGCATATAATGACAATCATTAGTAGCAACAACAGGGATATGCAATTCGTGCGACAACTCGATCAGTTTCTTATTCACCTCGTCCTGTTCGGGCAAACCGTTGTCCTGCAGTTCTAAATAGAAATTTTCAGGTCCAAGGATGTGCTTGTATTTAAGGGCTTTCTCCCGCGCCCTATCGAGCATACCCCTGCGCAGGAAATAGGGTATCTCCCCTTTCAGGCATGAGGAGAGTCCGATAAGTCCGCCGCTGTATTGTTCAAGCAAATCCATATCGATTCTCGGTTTATAGTAAAACCCTTCGGTATACGCCTTAGTGACCAGATTTACGAGGTTGCGGTATCCGTGGTTGTCCCTTGCAAGGAGGATAAGGTGGAACGACGCCTCCTCTGTTTCAAGGTCCTGCTTTCTGTCAAACCGGCTTCCCGGCGCAACATAGACCTCGCAGCCGATGATCGGTTTGAGACCCGCCTTGGTGGCCTGACGGTAAAAATCAACGGCGCCGAAGAGATTTCCGTGGTCCGTTATAGCGACCGCGGGCATCTTATAGGCAATCGCCTGTTCGACAAGCTCTTTTATCCGTATTGCTCCGTCAAGCAGGCTGTATTCCGTATGCAGATGGAGGGGGACATAATCCGAATGCTGATGCATATAAAAATATTACCCTTATAAGCGGTGTTAAGTCAACGCACACCTCTCGATGCTTTCGTTCAAAAATATCCAAAATGACTTTAAACCAATGAGTTGCATTTCGGGCTTTTGACAGGCCCTTTGCCGCAAAGGTATAATTCAACGATGAAACTAAAGTCCGTCATTATTCTTGCGGTCCTTGCGATTTTTGTCGGAGTTTCCGCCGGAGTATATCTTGCCATAAGCCGGGACATTCCCTCTATTGAAGAGATGAAGCAGTACAAGCCTGAAGCAGGGACAAAAATTTATGCGGATGATGACACGCTCATAGGCGAACTGAAAGCTGAAAAGGGCGTCTTTGTTCCGATAGACAAAATACCGGAGCGGATGATTAATGCCGTTGTAGCGGTTGAGGACTCGCGTTTCTGGAAGCATAAAGGCATTGATTATATTGCGATCATGAGGGCCATCGTTAAGGACATTATCCATGCAGGCTTTAAAGAGGGCGCAAGCACGATCACTCAGCAGCTCACCAAGGTAATGTTCCTCACCCCTGAAAAGACCTTAAAGAGAAAACTGAAGGAGATCTTTCTTGCGATAAAGATCGAGAAAAGTCTTGAGAAGAGGGAAATCCTCGAACTTTATCTGAACAAAGTCTACTTCGGACACGGCGCATACGGCGTTGAAATGGCGTCAAAAGTATATTTCGCCAAATCCGTTAAGGATATAACCCTTGCAGAGGCCGCACTTATAGCCGGACTCGTCAAGGCCCCTTCTTCCTATTCACCTTATAACGACCTCTCAAAAGCAAAGGAGAGACAGCAGATCGTGCTTATGAGAATGGAAGAGGAAGGATATATAAAACCGTCCGAAAAGGAACATGCGCTGCGACAGCCTATCTATCTTTCCACAATGAGAAAAGGGATTGAGGCAAACAATTACTTCACGGAATATATCAGGAAATATCTTGAAGACACTTACGGTCTTGACACGGTGTATAAAGGAAATCTCAGGGTGTATACAACCCTGGACATAAAGGCCCAGTTGCTCGCTTCCAGAGCGGTACAGGAAGGTCTCAGAGAACTCGATAAACGAAGGGGATGGCGGGGCCCCGTCGAACACAAATCGGACATTGATTTTGATAAAGAAATGAGGACAAAAGAGCTTTCCTCCATCGTTGTTTCCAACCCGGGCGATATTGCTTCCGGGCTTGTTCTGAACGTCACGGATAAGGTAGCGGTCATAAAAACTCGCGGAATAATCGGGAAACTTTCCATTGAAGATGCGAGATGGGCTTCCAGGGTTATTGATTCGCCGAAAGGCGCGCCAAGGATGTTAAAAAATTTCTCCCTGACGCAGATCCTGAAGCCGGGTGACGTGGTGAAAGTCGGCATAAAAAATATACGCGGGAACACGGTCCAGCTCCTCCTCGAACAGGACCCGCAGGTTGAAGGCGCGCTGGTCGCCATAGAGCAGGAAACAGGTTTTATAAGGGCATTGATCGGAGGATATGATTTTGTAAAAAGTGATTTTAACAGGGCGCTCTATGCAAAACGCCAGCCGGGTTCGGCCTTCAAACCGGTCATATATGCGGCGGCATTAGATAACGGTTTTACGCCTGCCAACATTATCATGGATGAACCCGTGACATACCCCGGAGGACCGAAAGGTGAATGGAAACCGGAAAATGCCGACCACAAGTTTAACGGCCCGACAACGCTCCGTGAAGGACTGACATACTCAAGAAATGTCGTCACCATAAAATTACTTGATGCAATAGGAATAGATAAGGCAATCGATTTCGCGCGGACTCTTGGCGTTGAAGGAGATATGCCGAGAGACCTTACCCTTGCGCTTGGTTCATTAAGTATTACTCCCTTCGATTTGGCGCTCCGTTACGGTGTTTTTGCCAATGGCGGGCAAAAGATAAAACCCATAGCGATTAAATATATCACCGACACAAAAGGCGGTATACTTGAGAGCAACGAACCGGAGCAGGAGGAAGTCATCAGTCCGCAAACCGCTTTTCTGATAACCTCTATGATGGAAGATGTTGTGAAATACGGCACCGGATGGAAGGCTAAGGCGCTCGGCAGGCCTGTTGCCGGAAAAACAGGGACGACAAATGAATATAAAGACGCATGGTTTGTGGGCTACACTCCGCATTTGACCGCAGCCGTATGGGTCGGGTTTGATGATATGAGGCCTCTTGGCTCGCAGGAAACAGGGGCGCGGGCTGCGTCTCCTATCTGGGTTAATTTCATGAAGAATTTCACTCCCGGAGAGCCGGAGGAATTTCCCGTACCTGAAGGTATCGTCGGTATCATGATTGATCCGGCGACGGGACTCATAGCGCGTGACGATTTATCCGGAATCAGGGAATATTTTAAAGCGGGGACGGAACCCAATCAGGTCTCGCCGGTAAGCGCTCCCCGCAAGATAAAGGAAAAAGACGCAAACCTTAATTTCGATTAGACCCGTAATTTACATAATGTGAAACATTTAAAACCTGTTTTGCAGCGGCCAGGTTGAAAATTAAACGGTTATTCTGCAAAATTATCAGGTTTAGAAAATTTGTAAATTATTCTATTGACTTTTGAGAAGTTTGTTAGGTAAGATAACTGCGATTTTTATCCTCAGAGGAGGTTGTTATGACAGAAGTATTGTTGATGGATGTTTTTGTTAACCCGGAGGTAATACCTCACAATGTAACACATGCTTTTCTTGCATCAGCTATCCTTATTGCAGTGGCCCTCGCCGTAAGAGGATCGATTCAAATGGTCCCAAGGGGCATCCAGAATTTCATGGAGACAATCGTAGACGTCATATGGAAGCTGGTAGATGATAACATTGACCACCACTGGAGCAAACAGTTGTTCCCTTTTATCATGACGATATTTCTCTTCATCCTTCTATGTAATTTCATGAGTCTCGTTCCCGGATTTGCCGGCGCAACTGCCAATGTAAATACAAACGCTGCAATGGCAATACCTGTTTTCCTTGCAACACATTATTATGGGATCAGGGTGCACGGAGTATCCTACATTAATCACTTCCTGGGCCCTATCCGTTCAATAGCCGCCCTGCCGCTGATGATCCTCATGTTTTTTGTTGAGGTCATCGGCCATTTCGCAAGACCCCTGACACTTACCGTCCGTTTATTCGGCAACATGACCGGTAAACATATCATCCTTATCGTTCTCGGTATTATTGCGCCGATATTGGCGCCTGCCGTCATTTTAGGTTTAGGTGTGCTTGTCAGTATAGTGCAGGCTTTCGTCTTTGCGCTGTTGGCAACATTGTATTTAGCTGGTGCGGTTGAACACGCACATTAATTTTTAAATTTTAGGAAAGGAGGAATTAGAATCATGAAGAAAACCGTAGTAGCAATTATTCTCGTCCTCTCAGTGCTCTGCTTAATGGCTCCTATTGCATTTGCAGAGGAGGCCTCTGCCGCAGCCGCAAAAGGCGGCTCCAATGTCCTTTACTATGCATTGGCAGCTCTTGGTTGCGGTCTCGGTATCGGTCTTGCAGCGCTTGGGACCGGTATCGGTCAGGGTATCGGTCTTGGAGGAGCATGCGAAGGCGTAGCAAGGAATCCGGGTGCATCAGGCAAGATCACCACAACCCTCATCATCGGTCTCGCGATGATCGAGTCTCTTGCAATTTACGCACTCGTCGTTGTCCTTATTCTCATCTTCGTCAACCCGTTCGGAAAGCTCCTTCAGTAATCCTTTACGAAGAAACAAAAGGGCAGGATGGAAATCCTGCCCTTTTTTATTTTGAATGCAATCCTGTTTACCCGAAAAATGCATTTAAACTGTCGAAGAAACTGCGGATGTCTAACTCGGATTATTCATAAAATTGGTAACAGCAAATGAGGATAGAGTATTTGAGCGGTTTTTTTTGCCGATAGTCAAATACAGTATGTGAAAATAAAGAGGCAAAAGCCTCGCAGGGAGGAACGACCGAGAATGAGCGCAAATACTTTATCCTCAGTTCAATCAGAAAAATTGTGAATAATCCGAGTTAGCCATCCGCGGTTTTTGGGTTTATCTTTTGAAAATATTCCTGGGCATGAGGTGGCTTATAAGGTAGGAGATGATATCTTTGTGCCAGTCGAAACCGTATTTTTTTATAACCGGCAGGAAACCGTCTTTTTTTGCAAGGTCGACAAGAATATCGATCTGACGGTCGGAGAGCCGGGAAAAGATGCTACGCAGAAGCATACCGGCCTTTAATTCCGGTTCGAGTCTGCTTTTCCATTCCGTTTCATATCCTCTGAAAAGTCCTTCACCAAAGTCGCCGGTCTTGAAAGCCTTTGTAACGGTTTGGACCGCAATTTCAGAACACAGCAGTCCGAAATAAATCCCGCCGCCTGTTGTAGCTTTGACCTGTCCTGCTGCTTCACCGACTATAATGAGCCTTTCGGCATAACTCCTGGGAACGCTGCGTATGGGGATAGGACTGCATTTTATGCTGCCTTCACAAGCTTTCATCCGCCCTGAAACAAGCGGATTGCGAAGAAATTTCTTCAGAAAGTCAAGAGGGTCGTTCTTAGTCATTAACCCGATTTTTACGGAAGAGCCGTCTCCGGGAATGATCCAGGAAAAAGATCCGGGCGCGATCTTTTCGCCGAAATAGACTTCCACTTCATTGATATCTTCCATTGTTGCTTCCGTCTGAATGCCATAGAGAAATTCCTTTGATCTTCCCGGCATACCGTGAACGGCATTCAATTCAAAACCGGTTGCAATGATCCCTATTTTTGAGCTGAACTCTCTTTCCTCGTCAAAGGTCTTTATTTTGATCCTGAAAGCATCTTCCGTATTATCGATCTCTTTCACTCTGCTGTTCAAATACGTCGTAACGCCCTTTGCCGCCGCATTCATGTTCAGTTCCCGGTCAAACAATGAGCGGTCTACGACATGCGCCAAAGGTGATCCGGAACGGTATTGCATGCAGTTTCCCGAAGGAGAAAAAACCTTTATGGCATCGATATCCCGTATTATGGAAGCGGAAGGAAGACCGAAGCGTTTAAAACATTCTACGCTGACAATTCCGCTGCAATTCACATCCTTGCCTATCGAAGGGTTTTTTTCAAATAGTCCAACGTCAAATCCTTCCCTTGCAAGTAAAAATGCAGTATAACTGCCGATCGGGCCTGCTCCGACAATTATTATGTCATGCTCTGTATTTCGGGTCATTAAGGATAACATGTCGAGGATAATTCAACGCAACATTCTAATTGTGCCAAATCCGGGTGTTTTTTGGCAACAATTTTCGGAGTTTTGCTTAAAGGGCATTGAAGGGCATTGAATTCAT
>JBAZWR010000060.1:0-15484 GCA_041660325.1 Thermodesulfovibrionales bacterium
TTTCATGCCACAGGGCCCACGCAAGTCCCTATTCCGATATCCTGAGATGGGACTATACCAAGGTAACCTCACAGAACAATAAGTCCGGAACAGGCTGCCTCGTCTGTCATACCAAAAAAGGCCAATAGCCCGCTTTCGCGCCATTCTCATTTCTGTCTCATTCTCATTCTTATTCTCAAAAATGAGAATCCTGAGAAAAATTAAAAATAAAGCATAAGATAAATTTAGCTTGACAAATACCATGCCAAAAATTATATATTTAATCATAAGCTAATATTTAAAACGTAAATTTAGGGTATTTTCAGGCCCATCAATTTGGTACGAATATTGCTAACATTTTAAATATAATAGATAAATACAGGCGTAAGAAAGGCTCTATCGGGTTGATTAATTATAGCTATTGAATATTATCGTTTGATAAAAATTAAAAAGCTTCCAAAGTTGGCAGGCTTTTGGCTAATACAAAAAGAAAGGAGGTGAAAAAAATGAAAAAGAAACTATCCATATGTTTAATTATTCTTCTCTCTCTCGTTCTGGTATACGGGTTTGCTGACGCTAAAGTAACCGGCAGATGCGATAATTGCCACACTATGCACAATAGTCAGAACGGCGCGCCTCAGGCAAAGGATGATAGTGGGGCCCTTACTACCACTGCTCAGGGTCATCTGGCAAAGGCATCATGTCTGGGTTGTCATGGTATAGGAGGCGTAGTAGTAGGCGGTGCGCCAAATATCTTTGCTGCTGTTTCTACAGATATGACAGCAGGTGGATCGTTTAGTACCGCTATCGCCGGCGCAAAGAGTAAGAGGCATGACATTACAGATGTATTTGCGGGCGGCGATGACAGCTACGCTAGCGGTACTGTTGCGAATGGTACCCCTGGTGCGGCTGCTGGAACCTTGGGAAAAGATATGGACGCACTTACGCTTACCTGTGCCGGAGCAACAGGCTGTCACGGTAAACATACTGCGGGGTATGACAGCGATGCAGGGATCAGGGGCTTCCATCATGGCACTTTTACCGGATACCGGTATCTCCAGACCAAAGCTGGTACCGCTATAACAGGAACAGGCTCTGCAATGTGGGAGAAGACAGCATCAGGCCCTGGCAGTGCTTCCCAGCATAATGTCTACAGTTCTGATTCAAGTGCCGGTATCAGCAAATACTGTGCAGAGTGTCATGGTATGTTCCATGGGACAATTAATACTCAAAGTGGTACGACTTGGGTCAGGCATCCCACTGATACGCTTTTAACAGGTCTGACAGGCGGAACTACCAATATTGATATTACATCTGATACTGCATTTCAGAACACACCGGTAGGTTTTGATCCTATAACCACTCAAACTACCACTGCTATTACTGGTTACGACAAGGCAACAGCTAAAGTAATTTGTGTGTCCTGTCACCGTGCACATGGTTCTGCTCAAGACGACATCCTGAGATTTGCTTATGCTGATCAAACTGCCGGTCAAGGCAGCGTTACACTGGGTTGCAAAAATTGCCATGTTGCACAAAGATAATAATAGTTATTGTTATTCAGTTAGGGGGGAGCAGAGACAATCTCTGTTCCCCTTTTTCTATCATCAGGTTTTTTAATGTCAGGTTGAGTTCATAGGGCTGTTGCATTGAAAACTTGGCACAAAAATATTGTATTAATTTTATGGAAAAAATACTAAATTGCATAGACATACTTTTACGAGTTCTTAAAGTAAAGGGCAAAAGAGGGAGTGAATGTATATTCAGGTCTCTCCTGTTAACGCTTTGCTGTGTGCTCTTTGCCGTGTGCTCTTTGCTGTTTCTTTCTCACAAACTCAATGCACAGCCGCAAGCTCAATCAGTGACCTATCTTGACAGCATAGTTGAGGATGAAGAGGGGGAAAAGATATCTTTTCCATCCTTTGTTTTTGTAGAACCTGTCAAAAAAGAAATTTATATCATAGACAGCAAGGCAAGGATTCTTATCTGTACATCTGATTTCTTCCCTATATTTACATTAGGTAAAAGTCAGGGCATTGAGACGCCACAGGGCTTAACTGTTGATGCCGATGGAAATCTTTACGTTGCTCAGAGTTTAACAAAGGAGAATCCTGGATATAGGATATCGATTTTTAATGCATGCCTTAGATGGGAACGTGATATCTATTTAGAGGGGTTTGAAGTGGCTGGTTCTTTTATACCGTATCGTTTGGCTATTGATAAAAAGGGGAATATCTATGTAGCTGCATCCTACTTCCCTGGCGTCCTAATTTTGAATAATCAAGGCAAGCTCTTGGAGATAATATCACCCGAGGAAGAAGGTGGAAAAGTAAAATTAAACTATGTGACTCTGGATCAGGCGGGTAGGATATATCTTGTCAGCGAGGAAGAGGGTCATATATATGTATATGATGAGAACAGGAAATTTCTTTTTAAATTTGGTGAAAAAGGTGGTAGTTCCGGCAAATTAAGCCGTCCGCAGGCAGTGGCTGTGGACAACCGCAACGGTACTATGTATGTCGTGGATTATATGCGGCATACCATATCGGTCTACGACAGGAACGGCAGATACCTTTCGGAATTCGGCGGACTCGGATGGGGAGAAGGGTGGTTTCAGCATCCGAGGGATATAGCGGTTGACGCATCAGGCAGGATACTGGTAGCCGATACTTTCAACGACAGGATAGAGATATTTAAACCGAATGAACAGTCAGAAGTGAACAAATGAAGGCGAAGAACCAAATAAACTTTGGAATCTTACTTTTTACTTCTTACTTCTTACTTCTTAGTTTTCTGGGAGGTTGCGCATCGGTGCAGGAAAATGCAGGCCCTTTGGCTGTGGAAGGCGGTCAGATCAGTATATATCTCAAAGGGTCTGATAAGGTTTCCAAGGATATAACCTTTGATTTGCAGGCGGTTAATATCATTACGGAAGACGGGGCCGTAAAGGAGATAACAATAAACCCGATAAAAGTAAATTCCGTTTCCGTCGCCGGCCGTCAGCTTCTCCTTAGCGAACAAACGTTGCCCGAAGGCAAATACAAAAAACTTCAGCTTATCGTAAAACAAGCGTCTATAAAAAATCAGGAAAGGCCGTCAGCGCTTGCATTGCCGCCGGAGGGCATAGAGTCGGCAATTGACATCAACATAAGGAGAAATGCCAATACTTCCGTCTTTTTGTTTTGGAATGCGGACAGCTCGATCGGAGACGGCTATCTGTTTAGCCCCGCGCTAACCGTTACCGGACAAGTCCCGGAACTTAGCAATCTGCTCGTATATGTCACTAATGAAGAATCGAATAATGTATCCGTACTGAACAGGCAGACGGGAGATGTAGTCGCTGCCGTAATGGTGGGTAAAAAACCTCGCGGGATAGCCGTAAGCCTGCGCAGAGAACGTCCGAGAGTTTATGTTGCAAATTCGGACTCCGACAGCATATCGGTTATTGATCCTACTACCAATAAGGTTGAAGTGGAGATACCGATACGCTTCGGCAGGGCGCCTGAAGGCATTACAGTCGTAAGAATATCGCCGGACAGGGAACTGATTTTCACGGCAAATTATGCTTCCGATAATGTCTCTGTTATCGACGCCTCAACGTATCAGGAGATAGACAAGATCAATACAGGAGACGGACCCGTTGCTATAACGGCAGACCCTCCGGCAGACCTTTTATCGGGCTCGAGATTCCTGAATTTTGAAGACCTCAATTTCCTGAGAAATTACCGGCAAAGCTTCTTCAATGTGTATGCGGCAAATAAAAACTCAAAGGATGTATCGGTAATTAAAATGAATGCGTTAAATGGCAGGTTTGAAGGCGTTTTTCAGGTCGCGGTCCAATGGAGTCCGATAACCCTTGCGACGGATTATCGGATAGGGAAGGTTTATGTCGGCAATTATAACTATGATAATCTCTCAGTCATCGACATAGTTCAAATCGCAAGAGGATTTACGTCAGGGATAGTCAGCGAGATCACGAATGTCGGCAATACCGTAACCGGAATCATTGCAGATCCGGATATTGACAGGCTATATCTCTTGAAAGAGGCATCTTCCGAAATTGTGATTTTAAGGCCCTTTTCAGAGGCTTTCGGCTCAATGAAAACTTCCATGGGACCTGTAATCGGAACAATTGCGGTAGGAAATTCTCCGAGGTCTTTTATTATGGATCCCGAAGGAAGAAAGCTATATGTGGTAAACAGGGGTTCAGATTCGGTTTCAGTAGTGGATAAAACGACGGCAAGGGAAGAGAAGGTAATACCTGTAGGGAAAAAGCCTTACGGGATAGCGATGTTCCCTTATTAATAAAACGGTTCTCGAAGCTCTGCTTCGGTAAAGAATAGAAGACTAAATTATGGGTGACAGCGGAAATTATGGAACGTGCGGTAAGGAAGATTGTCGTCGGATTAATTGTGTTGTGCCTGATAAATACATCCGCCTTTGCCGAAGGGCCGAGCGCCTGGCTGAATGTGAATTATACTGATACAAAGCAATATGAAGACGGTAAAAAAACCGGGTCATCGGACAGCCTTTTTCAGAACTATTATTTCCGTCTCGGCAAGCCGCTGACGCCGCTGTTCTCTTACCAATTATATCTGAGGACGACTCTTAATAATTCCCATGCAGTTGATTCTGCCGGCAACAGGACAAACGCATATCTCAGGGCTGCCGAGCCGTCTATTGATTTTTTTCTTCACAACCCGCTGTATAAATTTGACATAGGCTCGCGGTACCTCGAACAATGGTCTACCGCAAAATTATCGGATGAAGGCAGAAAAACGACCGAATATTATTATTCCAGGCTGAACATACAGCCGTATTTATTTCCTTCGCTGTCTTTTCTGGCCGACCTTCAGAAGGATTACGACCATCTGTCACAGAGAAAGATAGACGCTACAAATATTAAATATTCGGGAAGTTCATGGTATGACCTGAACTACAAGGCGATACGATTGTCGTATAACATTACGTACAACCGTAATGAGCTGAAAACCCCCGTCTCAACAACTACAAAAAGCATAAGCAACAATTTCAATGCATCGTACAGTCTCGGATTCAACAAATCCTGCTTAGGCAACAATTTTAACTTATCGGCAGGGTATCAGGGAAATTACGGCAGGAACAACAATGAGCAGTTTGCTCCTGCAGGGAGTGAGATAAATACGAAAAGGGGACTCCGGGAGGGATTGTATGCAGCCGGTTCCCAAACTGAACATTATGCGGATACACTGGGACCGGCAAATTCGTTGATCGACATGAATTATAATACGCCGGCTGCGGTTCCTTCGGGAACGATCAATATAGGCGGCAACGGCGTCAAATACCATAATATGGGGATCCATTCGGCGTCGAATGAGGCTGTCAATAAAATCTATATCTATGTAAATAAAGACGTCAGAAACGATACGAACCTCAAGGGCACAATGACCGATCTGGAGGTGTACGGCAGTAATTTCAATACCACCGGGACCTGGACGAAGATAGATATTCAACCTGCAGAGGTGGAAGTTTATGATGCGCTCAATAATATTTATCGCTACATAATAAAGTTTTCAACTTCCCAGACCGCCTCCTATTTCAGGATTGTAAACCTTGCTACGGCCTCAATAAACGATGTTTTTGTAACGGAGCTCGAAGCCTATGGAACGGACATAGTGTCCAAGACCGGAAAGCTGACTGACGTCACTACATTTCTTTCGCAGGGCATCAATCTGACTACGAGTATAAAACCCATAAGGACGGTTGTTCTCTCGATGAATTACTTTTTGAACAGATCAGACCAGGGCCCGGATTCGATAATCGGTTCAACAGGAGGCGCCTTTGCAAATATTTTCAGTGATCCGAAAATTGAAAAGGACAAAGATTTTATAGTCAATTTAACAAGAAGCTACGGCGGCAATATCAACTGGCAGACCCACAGACTTTTGACCACAATGCTTCGGTACCAGAGAAATGAATCCCTGGACAATATGGATAAAACAAATATAAAATCCAATACTTACTCTCTTAGTTTCAGTTCGTCCCCTCTGAAAACGCTTGACGCCGTGCTTTCCCTGATAAGGACATACAGTTTCAGCTTTAATGAGAAACAGTCAATAAATAATCTCTACATGCTTACGATCGGGGCAAAACTTCACAGGGACGTCAATATGATCACCGACATAGGATATACACAGACAAGGACATATGCGCTGGAGGACCAGCCGGCGGCGACGTCTGCAACCGGCGAGGGTTCACATTCCAATGTCCGTTATATCAGAGGCGCCCTTGACGCCCGTCTGACGCAAAGGCTTTCGGCAAACCTCAACTATGGTCTGAGCAATACCTCGGGAAGCGCATCTTCCAATTTTAAAGACGGCAGTTTCATACTCACATACCGTCCGGGCAGATTTTTCAGCATCTCGGGAACTCTGAGGGTATCGGATACGGACGGTAAGATGGATTCAACCGAAGGCATCCTTATTGACTGGCTTTATCTGCCTACCGTGAGAATCAATGCAAACTACCGGCACGGCGTAACTGAATCCGGTACTACCAGGACCACGGATGTATTGAGCGGATATTTCATATGGTACGTAACAAAGTTTCTGGAATTCCAGTTTAATTATAACTATAACCTGGAAAATGAAGATATCAGGAAAGAAATTTACAACCTGGGAGGAAATATAACCTGCAGGTTCTGGTAATGGTATATATATTGCAGTTATAAAATTAAGGGACAAATTTATGGTTAATAAAAAGGTTGTGCGGTTTGCTCAGTTCACACGGTTTGCTGAGTTAATAGCTTTCGGATTTAAAATTCCGGTAATTCCTATTAACAAAGAAAACCGTTTAAACTTTCTTCTTTTTTTTATTTTATGTATTTTTTTGATGACAGGCTGCGGTCCGAAACATTATATACGTGAAAAAATCGAAACCGCCGGCATTAAAAAAGTGGCTGTTATGCCGTTTGAAAATTTTACTGCCGATGAATACGCAGCCGAAAAAATAAGGAGGATCGTTATTGCGGACCTTTTATCAAGAGGCGTAGATGTAGTCGAACCGGGAGAGATAACAAGGATAATCAGGGAGTCTAAGATTAAAAGTTTAAGTTCTATAAAGACGACGGAGGTGCAGGAGATCGGAAAGGCGTCGGGAGCGTATGCGATTATGATGGGGTCGGTGGAATACTACGGCATATCGCATGGTGTTTCCGTTAACTATCCGGAAGTTACCGCGAATTTTAAATTGATGGAAACATCTACGGGAAAGGTCCTCTGGTCGGTGCGGCATACTTCCGGCGGCGCCGGTTTCTGGACAAGGCACTTTGGCTCGGAGGGAAAGTCGTTAAGCGAGGCTGCAGGGAAAGTTGTTAGAGAAGCTATGAATACGTTCTTTAAAAATTTATTATGAGGTATTTAAGGATGAAATATCTTAAGCGAAATGTGGTATACGGTTTGCTCGTTATGCTGTTTGTAGTATGCAGTTGCGGGGGCAAAAGCAATCCCGGTTTTTTTATCAACCAGGATATTGATTTCAGTTTTATAAAGAGGGTCGCGGTGCTTCCGCTGGATAATCTTACAAGCGATAAATTTGCGGGTGATGCGGTCAGGCATGTTGTTATGAGCGAACTTCTCGCAACGGGCCTTGTGGAGGTTTGCTGTCCCGGTGATGCAATAGCCGCCCTTGAAAGTCTGAAGATAAAACCCGGCCAGGCGTTGAATGCAGAACAGATAAAGGCTGTAGGAAAATCGCTTAATGTCCAGGCTGTTGTTCTTGGAGCGGTCAATAAATATGGTGAGGTGCGTGAAGGGAATATCTCTGCGCCGGAGGTCGCTATTACCCTAATGATGGCTGATACAGGCTCAGGAAGCATTATCTGGTCGATCACAAAGACACAGGGAGGCGCCGGATTCTGGTCAAGGCATTTCGGCGCAAGGGCGGATACTATGAGCGAAACAGTCCTTGCAGTGGTAAGAGAGGCTTTAAAGACATTATATAAATATTAAACATGAACTCAAGAAACTTTTTACTATTGCTATTCATTATTGGATTGGTTATTGCGAACGCAGTATATGCTTCGCAGGATAACCTTAAGGAGACAATTGCCATTTTCCCCTTTGAAAACTTCAGTGAGGATAATAAAGCCCTTGAAGTCGTTATCCCGATGTTAAAAAGCAAGCTTGAAGCAAAAGGATATACAGTGCTGAAGGGAAACGATATGAATGCCTTTTTGCTTAAGGAAAGGATCAGGACATCAGGGTACGTTTCCAAAGACACGGCAATGAAAATAGGAGATGAATTAAACGTAAAGGCTATTTTGACGGGGGCAGTGAATTCATTCGGCGGCGAAGACAACCCTCATGTGGGATTCACAACCTATCTTGTCGATGCTTCGGACGGCTCATTGGCATGGGCAAATCATGCTGCCGCAACCGGAGAGGATTTTGAGAAAATCTTAGGTCTTGGAAGGATTAATAAGCTTGATAGACTTTCAGGGAAAGTCCTTGATGCGCTTCTTAAATCGTTCAAAACATCGCCTCCTGAAAAACATTCCGAATCCCTTTACAGGATTGCCGTGATGCCTTTCCAGAACAAGAGCAAGACAAGAGATGCCGGAATGATGGTTACCTATATGTTCATAGTTGAACTTTTTTGGAATAAAAATTTTGTGCCTGTGGAATACGGCGAGGTCAGACGGCTTATCATTGATCTGAGGCTCAGAGAAAAGGGTGAGATCGATCTAAAAAACACGGAAGCCGTAGCCGGATCAGCCGGAGTAGACGGGATTATTGTGGGTTCCGTGGATGTTTACCGTGAAGGTTCCGATATTACGAATCCGTCTGAAGTGGAGATATCCGCGCGGTTAATAAATGCAAGAAAAGGGAAAATTTTGTGGTATAACAGTTCTCCGGTTAAGGGTGACGACAGTGTTATCATGCTCGACTGGGGAAGGATATTGTCGGCGGAAAATGTAGCTTACAAGGCGATTGCAAAATTGGTGAAAGAAATGGGAAGGGTAAAATGGCATTAAATAGCAAGGTGCAAATGGCAAAGAGCATGGAGAAAATCACTAAGGGCAAAGAGCAAAAAGAGAAGATTAGAGATAAACGAGCGACGCGGAGTAAAATCTATTTTTTATGTTCCGAGCTATGTGCTCTATGCTCCATGCTTTTTATTATTGGTTGTGCATCCGTCGCTCAAAAAGATACGGTCCTGGCTTTAGTTGACGGTGATCCGATAACAGAGGGAGACCTGAAGTATTCACTTACTGTAGCACATCGAAAGGAAGATCTTTCATCTGCAGGCACGCTGGATCTATCACATTATGTGAACAAGATGATAGACGACAAGCTGCTTGTCCATGAAGCTCGAACCGACGGTATGGATCAGCTTCCCGAGATAAAACAGGCCATTGAGGCATATCTCCTGAGGGAATCAGTTGTGAGGCTCCATAAGGAAGAGATAGTCGACAAGGTCTCAATTACGGAAGATGAGATGAGGGACCATTACAGGAAAAACTACGAGCAGTTTAAACTGGGTATTATAGAAGTTAAATCCGAAGGAGAGGCCGGAGAAATATTAAGCCGGTTGAAAAATGGCGCGGATTTCGCGGAGCTTGTGCAGAAATTCTCTACACATAATTCAAAAGAAAAGCAAGGTGAAATTGCTCTTAAGAGGATGGGAATGTCTTCAGAGGTTTATAATGCCGTTTCTGCGCTGAATATAGGAGAATACAGCAATGTTGTAAAGCCGGGGAATGCATATTACATCCTGAAATTATTAGGCAAATCAACGCCCCCCGAGAATGAATTTGATAACGTTAAAGGCGGCATAAAGAAGGATCTGAGAAAACAGAAGGAAAATGAACGCAGCGACGAATACCTGAAGACCCTTCGCGCCAAGGCAAAGATCACAATACAGGATGGATTGCTTGCGGAGTTTAAGGAAGATAGGTCCGGGAAAGAGCCGGAAAAAGGAATCGATAAACAGCCTCTTGTTGAAGTAAACGGCGAAGTGTTGACTGCGGGCGAGTTTCTTTATATGACCAATCACGCAGGAAAAAGGTCGGAGCAGGATGTCATCAATAGCTGGATTGAACGTAAGCTTATAGATGAGGAAGCGCTGTGCCGGCATTATGAAAAGCAGCCCGACCTAGGGAGCGCACTTACCCGTTATGAAAATGAACTCCTTAAGATTACTTTTATCAGAAGGATAATACAGCCACAAGTTAAAGTAACAGATGAAGTCTTAAGAGAGTATTATTCGACCCATCAAAAGGATTATATGAAACCTGCACGGTACAGAATACAGCTTATTACGGCCAAGACGGAAGAAGATGCAAAAGAGATAATGGACAATCTCCAAAACGGCGCAGATTTTTCATGGGTGGCAAAAAGGAAATCCATTGACGCTTCGGCCCCGGATGGCGGAGAGAGAGGATGGATAACAAAGGCTGAACTTCCAAAACAGGTCAGGGAGATTATCGATACCATGAATACAGGTGATATTAGTCCGATAATAAATACAGGTGAAAATGCTTATTTAATATATAAGTTACAGGATAAACATAAAGAAGAAGTTGATGATTTTAACGAGGTTCGCGAACCGGTCTTTCACGCATTTTTCAATGAGCATATGAATGTTCTATTGGAAAAATACCTGACTCAACTAAAGACAGGCGCTGGGATAAAGGTCTATGACAAAGAGATTAAGTCGCTTGAGACCAAGCTGCAGAAATGATTTGTTTATTGCATAAAGCAAGGTTGCAATATTTTAGCAAAGACAGGCTTGACGTATAGCGCATGCTTAATGTTAATGTAATACATTTTAAAAGGAACTAAAGTACTATGAAAATTTTATTGAGACTTATGTTGATATTTATGGTTTGCCTTACTTACACGTGCGCCCCCGAGCAGACAGTAAAACGGAAAGGCTTTGAGGCAAAGCCATGTCTTGATTGCCATAAAAAAACACTTATAGAGTATCAGAAAAAATATGTCCATCAGCCGTTGGCTAATAAAGACTGCGAAGCATGTCATCTCAGGCATGGCAAAATAGCGGTCCTGAGCCTGAAGGAAAAAGAGGAACGCAAGCTCTGTCTCAAATGTCATGCCAAATTTGCCGACTCCTTAAGCAAAAACTCACATTTGCACTCCGTTATTAAGCAGGGAAAATGTCTTCCCTGCCATCAGCCTCACGCCTCGGATAATAGTTATTTGCAGAGGAAAACCGGAAGTGAGCAGTGTTTCCAGTGTCACAAAAAAGACCCCTTTGTCCGTGCAAAGCAGCATAAACCTTTGGCTGACGGATGCCTTGTCTGCCATAACCCCCATGGTTCTCAATACGAAAATAACCTGGTGAAACAGGAAACAGAGCTTTGCAAATCCTGCCACAATTTTGACGCAGCCGGTTTCAAAAAGGCGCACCAGGACTATCCTGTCCAAAAAGGGAAATGCACCGGTTGCCATACCGCTCATAGTTCAACAAACGATAAATTGTTAAAGGAATCGATGCATATACCTTTAAGACTCGGCCAGTGTTCTTCATGCCATAAGGCCCCGACCGCTGATGATCCCTTCGGTTTAATTGCCAAAGGCAGCGCACTCTGTTACACCTGCCACAAAAAAGAGGAGAAGAGCTTCGGAGAGTCACACAGACATCGTCCCGTAGAGGAAGGCAACTGTCTCGGATGCCATAACCCCCATGCAACTGATTTCCCAAAAGTAACCCTTATGCCTGTGAATGACCTGTGTATCACCTGTCATAAGAAAAAAGCCGATATATTAAAAGCGAGCGCTTTACATAAACCCATTAAAGATAAAGGATGCACGGCATGTCATAATCCCCATTCATCAAAAAATACTTTTTTACTTACAGCGCCCGAGAAAAAGATATGTTTTACATGCCATAGAAAAACTGAAAATGAATTGAAAGAGGGCAACATTCATATCCCATTTTCAAAAATAGAGTGCGGAAAATGTCATGATTCGCACGGCAGCAACAGCCAGGGTATGCTGAAGGTTGCGCTCTCGGATTTATGTTATACCTGTCACAAGAAAGAGGAAAAAGAATTCTTTAAAACATACATCCATACACCCGTTAACAACAGGAAGTGCACTTCCTGCCACAGACCGCATGCCTCTCCCAATAAAAAACTGTTAAGCAGTTCCGTGAACCAACTCTGCATGAACTGCCATTCCGGTATGCTTACGGAGACTAAAGAAGGGACCGCCCATAAGCCTTTCAGTGAAAATTCCTGCAGGACTTGCCATAACCCTCACGCAAGCGATTATATCGCCGGCACTTCCGAGGCAATGCCGGGGCTCTGTTATAAATGCCACAAAAAAATGGAAGGCGAATCCAAGTCTCCCGGCGTCACGCATTTGCCTGTAGAAGAAGGCAAGTGCACCGCCTGTCACAATCCGCATATATCGAAAATTAGAGCTCTGCTTTTGAACAGACCAAGAGAACTCTGTCTGTCGTGCCATGAACGAATAGTTACAACCAATATAAGAAAAGGTCATATAACCATGGAAAAAGGAGACTGCACAAGCTGCCACAAGCCCCACTTTTCGGATTCCGCACATCTGATCACGGAAAAAGATCCGGCTTTATGCATGAAGTGTCATGGAACGGATTCGGCAAGACTGACAAAAACGCATCTGAAGCCTATAGAGAAGGTAAACCGTTGCCTTGCCTGCCACGAACCGCATGTAACGGAAAATCCGGGAATGCTGAGGAATATAAAACATAGTCCCTTTGCCAAGGGAGATTGCAGGGATTGCCATGAATAAAAGAAACTTTACTCACCAGTTGCAAAAACTTATTACAAACGGCAGGGCTGATGCGATGAAAAGGTCTTGTAGTTCTCCTCGGCGAATCCGCCTGAGTGCGGACGACACCTTAATGCACTTTAATAAAGCACTATGGCCTTCTTCTGAAAAACACTGCAGATTAGATCCGCATTTATGTGTTCGGAATATAGTCCTTTGTCGCATTAGAAGACTTTTCTTCGTGTCTGCCCTGCCGGTTTATTCAACATTCAGGTCCATATTTTTAATTATATGCGGGTTACTTATTTTTTGTGTTGGTCCCGTTTTCGCCCAGGGTGAACTCAAGGAAAAAGTGCCTGATCTATGCTATAGATGCCATATAAAGCTGAAAGACAGGCTTTCAAGCGCAAATGTCCATTTCCCTTTTAAGCAAGGCAAATGCACTGCCTGTCATAATTCACATGCCGGGAATGCAAGGGGACTGGTCAGGGAAGATATCAAGACATTGTGCCTCGGCTGTCATGAAGGTATAAAGAATGCGTTAAAACAAAAATTCGTACACCGTGCGTTGAAAAACGGCGTCTGCACGGATTGCCATTATGCGCATGGCGGAGAGAATAAATATCTTTTAGTGAAAAAGGAGAAGGATTTGTGCCGGCTGTGCCACGAGTCTTTAAAAGAACAGCTTAAGAATCCTTCAGTTCACCGTCCGTTCAAAGACGGGGAATGTTTAGCCTGCCATAACCCCCATGCGTCTGCAGAAAAAAATCAGTTTGTTGATGACGCGAATAAAACCTGCAAGAAATGTCATCCGCCGAGGTGTAAAGCGGGAAATGTCTCTATCGCTTCAGAAACAGGAAAGATGGACTGCACATCCTGCCACAGCGGTCATTCTTCTTCCAAAAAAGCCCTGCTCGGTCCCTTCGGACATGCCGCTTTTCTGGATGAGCAATGTGACAAGTGCCATAATACCATTATGGCCGATTCAAAAATAACAACAAAAATGCCGGTCAAAGAATTGTGCATGAGCTGCCATAAAAATGATTCTATGAAAATAAAAGCCGACGATATACATATGACAAGCAAAAAAGGCGGCTGCGTCATGTGCCACCAGTATCATGGATCTCAAAAAAAGAATCTTACCGTAAAAGAGTCCGACGCATGTCTTGGCTGTCACGAGAAAACGGAGAAGAAGACAACGCTTATGGAAAAGGCCTTAAAGTCAATCAAATGCGTTCCGGTGAAAGACAGAAAATGCTTTGAATGTCATGTGCCGCATCATTCGGAAATGCCCCTGTATTTGAAGGAAGACAAGATTAAGTCCTGCGCTCGCTGTCACGAGGGGCAGCATAAAGTTACCCATCCGCTCGGTAAGGATACAAAAGACCCCCGCGATGGTCAGCCTTTGACCTGTATCACCTGCCACAGCATGCATTCATCCAAGGCTGAATTCATGCTATATTTCGACCGGAAAAGACAACTCTGTATTCAGTGCCATAAGAAATAAAATGTTTAATCGGTTAAAACAGTTTACTCGGTTTACACAGCTAAAACGGTTTACTAAGTTTGCGCGGTTTACTGTGTTAAAGAATACAACGAACGCGGCAAACCGAGTAAACTGTTTAATTTTTGCGCTTTTTGCGACGCTATTTTTTGCGTCATCAGCGGAGGCAGGGGTTACAGGGCCTTGCTACAACTGCCATACAATGCATAATAGTCAGAATGGTCAGGCTATGAATTTCGACAGCAGCAGTATACCTAACGCCTCTCTTTTACGCGGAGACTGTATTAGCTGCCACGGACAAAACCCGGGTGGTTCCAGTAACATAATCCCCCTCGGTAACATTCCGCAGGTACTACATGCCGCCACGACTGATCTATCAGGGGGTAATTTTTATCATATTGTCAAAGGTGGGGGAAGTGGTACATTCGGCCACAACATAAGGGAGATTAATCATCCTGATGGAAGTATGACAGGAACAACTCCGCCAGGCGATGAGTTTAATCAGACGGGTATTACTTGGGGTGTGGGTGCTACTTTTACATGTGCCGGAATATACGGCTGCCACGGAGATCGTACTATCTCCGGAAGCCTTCTTGCTGTGAAGGGTGCGCATCATACGGATGATACTGTTCTGAAGTTTGGCAGTATAAGTGAAGGCAGTCAGGGTGGCACCACCGGTCTCAGCTATAGATTTCTAAAGGGCGTTTATGGTGGTGAGGATAATGACTGGCAGAATACTGTAGGTGTAGCAGACCACAATGAGTATAAGGGAGCGACTGCCGGTGTTGAAGGTACCATCTCAACGCCGGGTGGTGGCACTATCAGCGGGCTCTGTGCAGAATGTCATGGAAACTTCCAGGGCGGTTCTACTGATATAGGAACCGGACCTTGGCTGAGACATCCGACTGATATTGTCCTTCCAAGTGATGCTGCTAAGGAGTACCGATTGTACAATGGTGGAACCGGAACGAATAACCCCTACAGTCCTGATGCACCTGTTGCGAGAGCGACTATTCCTAATGTTAAAAGTGGTGTGGTAACCCCGGGAACTAACGATGCGATTGTCATGTGCCTTTCATGCCACAGGGCACATGCATCACCGTATTTTAAGATGATGAGGTGGGATTATAAGGGGTGGCCCGGCAACGGTCAGACAAACGGATGTAATGTATGTCATACGGCAAAAAACTGAAATGAACGGTAGACGGTTTACGGGAGGATAATTTTGAAATTCAGGAACGACATG
>JBAZWR010000061.1:0-7091 GCA_041660325.1 Thermodesulfovibrionales bacterium
CCGGCTTTCCTTATTTCATCTTTCGCCATGGATATTGCGAAAAGGTTTTCACTTTTTTTGAATGCCTCTGTTTCAGGTGAATTAAGATATTTCGGAAGCGAGTTGTCCATTACCCTTCCGCCGAAAGCAACAGGATCATTTTTCAGATTGAAGATCGGGAAGATTATGCGGTCCCTGAAGACGTCTCTGAAACCTTTTCCATCAGCCACTGTGAGCCCGGCCTCTGCAAGAAACGGGTCCGCATGTCCCGCTTTATTAAGATGGCGAAGCAAGCCGGCTCTTTCATTTATTGCATACCCGAGGCGGAAATTCTTTATAGATTCTTCGGCAACACCCCTGTCTTTCAGATACCTTAATGACTTTTCAGAGCCGGAAATGTTTTTCATGAAAAACCGCATAGCCTCTTCGTTAAGGCGCAGTATCCGCTCTCGTTTGCCCGAAGACTTGTCTTTGATGAAATGAATGTCCCGCAATTCAATACCGGCCTTTTGAGCAAGATACTGCAACGCCTCGGGAAATGAAAGGGTTTCATGTTTCATCAGAAAACTTACAACATCACCGCCGGCGCCGCACCCGAAACAATGAAATATCTGTTTTACCTGACTGGCCATAAAGGAAGGGGTTTTCTCGGCATGAAAAGGACACAGACCTTTATAGTTCTGTCCGGCCTTTTTTAACTGAACGTAATCGGATATGAACTCAACAATATCAATTTTTGATTTAATTTCTTCAAGAAGTTTGTCAGCATTCATTCGGCCCGCTTTTGCATTAACGGTGAAACCTTCTGAATCCCGAACATTCAATTATATCGAATGAATCAAATTTTAATATTTGATCGATAAGCAAATTCAAGCCGAGATTATCGCTCGATATATGTCCGGCGACAATGACGTTCATATGGGCTTTCTCGGCCTCTTTTCTGTGCTCCTCACTGATATGCATTCCCACAATAGTGCTTACTCCGCTGTTGGTGAGGCTTTCGAAAACGTCTTTGGCGCCCTCCGTGCCGCCGGTCATATCAACGAATATTTTCCCGGCCTTTCTGTTCCCTGCACCGAGGACGATCTTGGGTCCGGCGCCGTTTGCAGCGGAGTCCCGGTATTCAGGGATAGCCTTAAGAATGTTAAGCACGTCGGACAAAAAACAGGGCTTCTTTTCATCGAATAGTCCCTGAAGATAATAAGCTACCATATTGTCGGCAGGGGTATGCATACACATGAAGGGAATGCCCAGCAGCCTTGCCGCATCGACAGCCCTCGTATGATTGGCGGGAAGCAGTTTCCTTTCCACTTCGCTGATCCTTCCGTCCATAAGCCCTTCAGCAACATTTATCGGCACGCCGAAGATATTCAATATGTCGGACTGCATCCGCATGACCGAATAAAGGTTTGCAAAGGCGCTGCCGGAAGGATGGTGTGAGAGGAGCAGATCTATATTCCTTCCTTTGGAACGAAGGTTGTCTGCAAGGAGTATTTCTCCTACATCAATATCTATGCCGACAAGTGCGCTCTTTATTTCTTCATCGCCGGTACCGAAGAGGACCCTCGAATCGGAATAGGGGTTCAGTAATGATTCACGGTCAAAAAACTCTTTCTCGTCCGCTTTAAGATCATCGAACTCCTTTTTCTTTTGTTCGAGTTCCTTCAGAACGGATTCTTTGCCGCGAAGGTCGTTTGCAATGCCGGCTTCAACAGCCTTTTTATACATATTTTTTAGCTTCATGTCTTCTCTAACATCTCTTTTACCTTTTGATTGATTAATTTTCCGTCGGCTGCGCCTTTTGTCATAGACATGACAATACGCATGACTTTCCCCATATCTTTTAAACCTTCAGCGGCTGATTCCTTTATTGCACCGATAATTATCCTATCAAGCTCTTCAGGCGAAATCTGTTCAGGAAGGTAAACTTGTATAATAGCCAGTTCCCTGGTTTCTTTTTCTGCAAGGTCCGGCCTGCCGCCTTTTGAAAACTGTTCGATGGATTCTTTCCTCTGTTTTGCCAAAGCGGATAATACGGCGACAATATCGTCATCGGACGGTTCTTTACCCTTCTCTATCTGCCTGTATTTTATTGAAGATTTAGCCATTCTTAAGACGGATACTTTTAAGCTGTCCGATGCCTTCATGGCCGATTTTAAGTCATCATCGAGTTTACGGAGAAGAGACATTATCTGACCGCCGGTTTGAATTTTTTAATTGTCTTTTTACGCGCAGCCAATGCCTTTTTTTTCTTTTTTAGACTTGGCTTTTCGTAGTGCTCTCTTTTCTTTACCTCGGAGAGGATCCCTTCTTTTTCGCACTGTTTTTTGAATCTTTTGAGTGCGTTTTCGAATGAATCACTCTCACGAACCCTAACGTAGGGCATCCAAATACCCCCCCTGTTCGAAAATCAGGTAATATTTTAACAATTCCATATTTCCTATGTCAATGTAACTTCTTGCAAAATTTGACTTATTATGATACATTCAACGGTGTCAGGACGGCAGGGAGAATGTCATTATGCGTCTCCCCTGGACCCTTTCTTTTTATAAAAATACTTAAATAACAGATATTAAATGGAGTGTTTCGTGGACAGCGACAAATTATTTCAACCTCCTCAGATAATGGGAAAGAGCGGAAAGATGCTCAGGCTCTTCAGAGAGATAAAAAAAATATCTTCTAAAGACGGCGCCATTCTCATAACCGGTGAAACAGGAACATATAAGGAACTTGTTGCGAGAGCTATACATCGTAAAAGCTCATGCATGAACGGCCCCTTTGTTGCCGTCAACCTTTCATCGATCCCTGATGAACTGAAAATAACGGAAGTCTTCGGATATAATGAAGGCCCGGCGTCCGGAAAACCCGGCAGGATAGAATCGGCGCATAACGGAACGGTTTATTTCGCCGAGATTGCAGATTCCGATAGTAATTTCCAGGAGCGAATTCTTGAATTTTTAAAAATGACTTCTTCCAACGGAAACGATCGGATTTCGGACGTCAAAGTAATCTGTTCTACCTGTAAAAACCTGAAGGATAATGTTTTGAACGGAGATTTCAATAAAGAACTGTTTGAAATTATACGGAGCACCGATATCAAAATCCCTCCGCTCAGAGAGAGAAAAGAGGATATTTTGTATCTTGGCAATTATTTTCTCGGGGAGGCTTCGGCAAAGTTTGAAACAGGGGCCAAGGAATTTTCCAGGGATGCGAGGGATTTTCTGATGAAATACGACTGGCCCGGCAACATACGTGAGCTTGAAAACACGATAAAAAAGGCGACTATCCTATCGAACGGGGCCGTGATAAGTAAAAAAGATCTTTTGATCGACGATATGACTTGTTTTTCCATGAAAGAATTTCTCGAAGAAAAATTGAAGAAGTACCTGAAGGAAATGACAAAATTAGACAACTGCCGGCTCTATGAGACGGTCATGTCCGAGGTGGAAAAATCCCTCATAACTATAGTCCTCAAAGAGACGGATGGGAATCAGCTTAAAACCGCAAAAACACTCGGCATCAACAGAAACACCCTGCGTTCAAAGATCAAAGAATACAAAATCCGCATGTAAGCCCCCGGTAGTATAAAAGAGGGTAGTACGTCTGATGAAATATCTGTCATAATGTAACATGATGTTTTCCGTAGTTAAAAAAGACGGCAATGCCCGGGCCGGTCTGCTTGAGCTGAGCAGGGGCGTTATTCATACGCCTGCTTTCATGCCTGTAGGCACTATCGGGACGGTGAAGGCCATGTCTCCCGATGAGTTGATGGAGATGGGCGCGGAGATCATACTCTCCAATACCTATCACCTTTATCTCAGGCCGGGTCATGAGGTAGTCGCCTCATTGGGTGGTCTTCACGACTTTATGAACTGGGACCGTCCTATTCTTACCGACAGCGGAGGGTTCCAGGTATTCAGTCTTTCCGCTCTGAGAAAAATAGAAGACGACGGCGTGCATTTCAAATCCCACCTTGACGGTTCAATGCATTTTCTCGGACCAAAAGAAGCGATGGAGATTCAGTCCGCGCTTGGATCGGATATCGCTATGGTGCTGGATGATTGCACTCCTTATCCTTCAACATATGAATATGCTATGGACTCTCTTTTCAGGACGATTCAATGGGCGGTGCAGTGCAAAGAATTGCAAAGGGAAGGGCAGGCATTGTTCGGGATAGTACAGGGAAGCCTTTATGAAAAGCTGAGAAAAAAATGTATCGAAGAACTAATCGATATCGGTTTTGACGGTTATGCCGTAGGCGGATTAAGCGTCGGCGAGCCGAAGGAAGAGATGCACCGGCTGATTTGTTTTACGGCCCCTTTGCTGCCTAAAGACAGGCCAAGGTATCTAATGGGCATCGGAGACCTTGGAGATGTTCTTGTTGCCGTTGAAGCGGGATTTGATATGTTCGACTGTGTTATGCCCACAAGGAATGCCCGGAACGGAACGCTTTTTACAAGCAGGGGAAGGGTCAGCATTAAAAGAGAGGAATTCAAAGCGGACAAAGGGCCGCTTGACCCGGATTGCGGATGTTATACCTGCAGGAATTATTCAAGGGGATACTTGCGGCATCTTTTTCTATCAAGAGAAATACTTTCAATGAGGCTGAATACCATACACAATCTTTACTTTTATTTAAATTTCTTCAGGAATATGAGAGAATCTATTACGGAAGGGAAATTTACCGAATTCAAGGCGCGATGGCAAGAGATCGTATCATAAAAGAGGATTACACCTCCGGGGTAAGAAAAGTCCTCATCTATACCCTGATCCTGAACTCTGCCGTAGCATTTGCCAAGATCTTATACGGTTACAGGACCGATTCCATTGCCATGACGTCCGACGGCCTGCATTCTTTTATGGACGGGGTGTCGAACATCATCGGTCTGTTCGGCATATGGGTTGCGTCTCATCCTCCCGACAGAGAGCACCCTTACGGACACAGAAAATATGAGACACTGTTTACGATTGCTATCGGCCTCATGATCTTTGCCACCTGCTTTCAGATACTCAATAAGGTCTATATATCTTTTTCCGGGGACCAAAAAACGGTAGTAACTGAAACGAGTTTTGCCATTATGCTGTTAACTATGGCCGTCAATATTTTTGTAATGTGGTATGAAACGAAAAAGGGGAGGGAGCTTGGCAGCGATTTTCTGGTGGCAGACGCTAAACATACGAAGAGCGATATATTTGTTTCTTTCTCCGTCATAATCAGCCTTGTTTTTACAAAACTCGGTTATCCTTATGCGGACACTGTTGTAGGGCTCGTAATTGCATTGCTCATCGGAAGAATCGGTTATGAAATACTGAAAAGCGCATCGGATGTGCTTGTCGATACCATGTGCATAGACATCTCCGCCATAGAGTCGGCAGTGAACAAGACGGAAGGGGTGAAAGGCTGTCATGATATAAGAGCGAGGGGAACGGACAATTACGTTTATCTCGATTTCCATATTCTTGTCGACGAAAATCTGCCGATTGCCGAAGCTCATGCTATTGCCGACAACATTGAAGACAGGATAAAAAATGAGTTTCCATCCATTGTAGATGTTATCGTGCATGTAGAACCTGAAACAGCGGAACAGAAAAAATAATGCTAAACAATGACCTTACTCATCAGTTGCAAAAACTATTGTAAACGGCAGGGCTGATGCGATGAAAAGGTCTTGTGGCGACACCTTAATGTACTTTCGTAATAAGAACCGGACTTTTCTGAAAGTCACCGCAGTTTAGCTCTGCATTTATGTGATTGAAATATAATCCTTTGTCGCATCAGAAGACTTTTCAGCGTATCTGCCCTGCCGTTTGTGCAACATTTAGGTTTATGAACAGACTTTTATTACAGTACCGGCAAATACCTTTCTATTTCATAAGGGTGGATCCTTATACTGTAGTCGTCCCATTCCACTTTCTTGCTGGTGATGAAATTTTCAAAGATATGGTCGCCCAGAGTTTCTCTCAGGAGATCGCTGCTTTCGGCGTATTCAATGGCCCTGTTCAGGCTTCCGGGAAGGCTGTCTATATCGTATTTCTTTCTCTCCTCCGGCGACATATGATATACGTCCATTTCTACGGGGTCCGGCATCCTGTATCCTTTTTCCACGCCTTTTAATCCTGCGTTCAGCATACAGGCAAAGGCAAGATAGGGGTTGCATGACGGATCGGGTGAACGGAGTTCAACGCGGGTAGCCGTCTCTTTACCCGGTTTGTAAAGCGGCACCCTGACAAGGGTAGACCTGTTGCGTCTTGCCCAGCATATATAAACCGGCGCTTCATAGCCGGGCACAAGTCTTTTATAGGAATTGACCCACTGATTGAGAATAAGGGTTATTTCTTTTACATGAGTGAGAAGTCCGGCGATATATTTCTTTGCCGTGTCCGAAAGGAAGTACTGGTCTTTCGGGTCAAAAAAGGCGTTCCTGTTTCCGGTGAATAAGGACTGATGCGTATGCATGCCGCTGCCGTTTTGACCGAATACCGGCTTAGGCATGAATGAGGCATAGACGTTGTACTGTTTAGCTATCTCTTTGACGACTATCCTGTATGTCATTACGATATCCGCCATAGTTAGCGCATCGGCATAACGCAGATCGATTTCGTGTTGTGAATGCGCTACTTCATGATGGGAGTATTCGACCTGTATCCCCATGGTTTCAAGCGTCAGAATAGTGTCTCTCCTGAGGTCCTCCGCGGCATCCAGGGGATAATCGAAATAGCCTCCTTCATCGAGCGGTTCAGTACCCTTGTCGTTTCTGAAATAGAAATATTCAAGCTCCGGACCGACGTACAGAGTAAATCCCTTCTTCTTCGCCTTCTCAAGGTTTACTTTAAGGATATACCTGGGGTCTCCTTTATGAGGAGAACCATCAGGTTCATAAATATCGCAAAACATCCGGGCAACCGCTTTTTCTTTCGGCCTCCAGGGGAGTATGACAAAGGTGGACGGGTCCGGCCTTGCTATCATGTCGCTTTCATCAATCCTGGCAAAGCCCTTAATAGAAGAGCCGTCGAAGCCCATACCTTCATTAAAGGCAAATTCAAGTTCGGCCACAGGAACGGCAAAACTCTTCAACTGACCAAGGATGTCGGTAAACCAAAGCCTGACGAAT
>JBAZWR010000061.1:7101-15457 GCA_041660325.1 Thermodesulfovibrionales bacterium
TGGTTTAGAAAGCACCTTTTTTATTATTGTTTTTCCCATTTTATCCTCCTTGAATTTATATGCGTTATGAAAAAAATGCCTTATAAAATTTCATTGCCCTTCCTTTATACTCTTCAAAAATCCTCTCGGTTTCTATTGAAATGCTTTTTATGTCCGGCATGTCCTTAAACCATTCAAGTATCATTTCCTTAGTTACCTCAATATGAAACTGAAACCCGTAAGCATTATTCCCGAACCTGAAGGCCTGATGCTTATACAGTTTTGAGCTTGCCAGCAGAACGGCTCCGTGGGGGAGATGAAACGTATCTCCGTGCCAGTGGAAGACCTTAAAGCTCCTCCAGAAATCTCCTACCTGCGGATGGATAGCCAGTTGTCTCATAACGGGGTCTTTCAAACACTCGCCCGTTAGTTCGATATGATGCCATCCGATTTCCTTTTCAGGGCCGGGGAGGACCTCGGCTCCAAGACAATGCGCGAGCATTTGGGAACCGAGACAGATGCCAAGCACCTTCATGTCCCTATTGATCGCCTCCCTGATGATACGGGAACCCGTCAGAAGATGGGGATACTGTTCCATCTCGTAAACTCCCATAGGGCCTCCCAGCACAATAAGGACATTGAACCGGTCTAGGGGCGGCGGCGCTTCTCCGGACCCGAGTTCGGTTACCTTATAGGAAATGTTTTTCCCTTTCAGGTAATCTTCGATCGTTCCGGGACCTTCAGAACTTATGTTTTTTATTATTAATACCGGCATTTGATTATTAGCGATAAAGCATAGAGGCAATCTGATACAACTGCCGTCTTATGCTCTCAATCTTCCCGATCAACTCATCATTTGATTCCAGATTCAGGAATTTAATAATTATATCAGGAAATTCGGAATTAGTCTTTAGCACATCTTCTCCGTTAAGTCTTAATAAAATATCGATAGTGCGGAGAAAGCGGTGAGACTGTAATAAAACGTCTCCGGTTTTGCCGTCTATGAGTTTGTGCAGAATAAGCCTTTTGAGCGCAGCCCTGGTATTATGCAAAATAATATCAGGGAAAATATCGGCATATTTCAACTGTAGAAATTGCACGATAAATTCAATTTCTTTTATCCCTCCGGGGCCGAGTTTGATGTCATATCCCTGCCGTTCCTTAGAGAGTTCCCTGACAATCCTGTGTCTCATGGCCTTTATGCCGGCGCCGTCAATTTCTCTCCTGCGCTGCCGGATGACATTTCTCCTTAAGTCATTGAAGGCCGAGATGAGATTATGATCTCCGGCAACCGGTCTTGCCCTGAGCAGGGATTGTATTTCCCAGGGTTTGGCCGACTTAAAATAGTAGGCAGAGTATCCCCCGATATCATTCATGAGTACGCCTTTTGAACCGTCGGGCCTCAGACGCATGTCCACTTTATAAGCAACTCCGGAGTCCGTGTATTCCGTAAGGATCCTGATAAACTCCTCTGCAAACATCCCCGGGTTTGTACCTTCGGAATTCGGGAGAGAGGCGTCGCCGGGGACATGGATAAACATAAGATCAAGATCGGACCCGAAATTCAATTCCCCGGCGCCGTAACCGCCCAATCCGATTACGGCAAAACCTTTGTCTGCATACAGCAGCTTTACGACTGCCCGCATAATCACATCTGCAAGCGAGCTTAACGTATACATAAGTCCATATGCATCTTTGGCCCTGTTTAAAAAGAGCATGCCCGCCTTTAACTCCTCGGCAGCCTTAAAGTCTCTCACAATTTTCAGAGGATCATTATATGCGAACATAGCAATGAGACGTTCCTGCATGGACCTGAAATCCATTCTTATATCAGGAAATTCAAAGACGCCTTCAAGATTTTCAAGCCCAAGGAGCAATCTCGTGAGATAGATGCTTGCGGAAAAGGTTTGAATGATCGCTTCCCTTGTGTCGTCCCGCTGCTGAAGCAGGTCCGTATAGGCTTCATGGCCGCCGATCTTCTCGATAAAAGTGAGCAGTTGGGTGAGCGCCCTGTCTTTGTTGGCGGACTTAAACACCTCCTCGAGAAACGGCGGAACCACCTTTCTTAACAACGTTCTCTCGCGCAATGTTTTTTCCGTTACAAGCTGTTCCTGCAGGGCATATATGTTTTTTACCGCAGAGGAAGGGTCTCTGAAGCCTTTAAAAGTAAGGTAATCAAGTATTGCATTTTCGGGCAGATCGTCGCTTGCAGTTAAAAGAAAATCCTGCGCGGCCTCAGACCCTCCAAAGAGTGAATTGTACATGTCCCTTACCTTGAGCCTTGTTAAACGAACTTCGGAGGTGAATTCCTTTTCACCGGGGAAACGCAGCTTCCTCGCAAGAAATTTGAGCTGCTCCGGCTCTAACGGCAAAACGTATACCTGAAGATCGTCTTTCATCTGCAGGACGTGTTCAATTCTCCTCAGAAATAAATAGCTGCCTGAAAGTATTTTTGCATCCTCGTCCGTGAGAAAACCTTCGCTAATTAATCCTTCGAGAACTGTAAGCAGTTTTCCCGAACGGAGATTTGTTTTTTCTCCTCCATACAAGAGCTGAAAGGTTTGGACAAAGAACTCGACCTCCCTTATCCCGCCGTAGCCGCGTTTTATGTCATTCACATCAAAAATGGTATCGATCCTCTTCTTGAGGGTCTTTATCTCTTCGATATCGTTATAATCAAGAGACCTTTTCCATACAAAAGGTCCTATCCCGTCCATGAAGATTTCCCCGAGGCCGGCGTCGCCCGCCACATGTCTGGCCCGTATCAGGGCCACTCTTTCCCAGGTCTTCCCCCAGGCTTCATAGTAGGAAAGACAGGAGTTGAGCGGCAGGGACAACGCCCCCTTCCGACCGTTAGGCCGCAATCTCAGATCAACCCTGTAGGCTATCCCGTCTTCAGTGTGATTGTGAAGCAGTCCGGTCATTGTTTCCGTAAGCCTGCAGAAATATTCATGGGGACCGATTCTGTTTCCCCTTACGCCCGAGGATGTGCGGACGCCCGATGAAAGGCCGGCTTCGGAGCGATAAACAGTCATAATGTCAACATCGGAACTGTAGTTCAATTCTCCCGCTCCGAGTTTCCCGAGGCCGATTACCGAAAATGCATTGTCTTTCATATTGCCGAACTTTTCTCTAACTAATGCGAGGGCAATTTCAATTGACAGTTCTAAAATCGCCTCGGACAGGATACTAAGCTCGGATACACACTCCTGAAAGTCCGTTATATTATCGGTATCTCTCAGGGTTATCCTTAAGAGATATGTCTTCTTGACGTCCCTGAGCAGTTTCATCGCATCCTGTTTGAGCGCCGGAGAGTTTACATTGCGTGAAATCCTGATATGTTTACGTGCTGCGGTCAGGATATCTTTTTTACAGACAGGTTTACGCATGTCTTTCAAAGCAAGGCCCAGTTTTTCAGGATTACTCATGCAGTAGTCTGCCAGAAATTGACTGTAGGAAAACAATGTTGAAATAGTATTGATATGTCTGTTATGTTCCTCAATAAATGCGGGATATTCGCTGAAAAGTCTTTCCAGATTGTTTAAAGACCTGTCAGGGTCCGGGGCGCCTGCAGCGGTTTCTTTAATAAGGTTGTTTATATTCATACCCGCAATTTGATATTATAACGCAAGTACAGACCAGTTTAGTTTATGGAGGATGAAGCATGAAAATGATAGTCGCCGTCATCAAGCACTTTAAGCTCGATTCAGTCAAAGATGCTCTTTCACTGGCAGGCATACAGGGCATGACCCTTACGGAAGTAAAAGGATTCGGCAGGCAAAAAGGCCACATAGAGATTTATCGCGGGTCAAGCTATGAGGTCAGGTTCATACCAAAATTAAAGATCGAGGTTGCAGTCTCCGACAAACGGCTCGGAGAAATTATCGGTATCATCCAAAAAGCCGCCCATACCGGCGAGATCGGCGACGGAAAGATATTTGTCTATGACTTGAATGATGTTATAAGAATAAGAACGGGAGAACGGGGAGAAGAGGCTTTATAGCGGAAAGCTTAAGTCCGGATAAGTGCCTGATCCGGTTGCTGCAGGCTAATCCGCATTATTCATATTTCTTGATTGAACCGAGGATAGAGTATTTTCGCTCATTCTCGGTCGTTCCTCCCTCCGAGGCTTTTGCCTCTTTATTTTTAAAAATTGTATCTGAATATCGGCAAAAAAAACCGCTCAAATACTCTATCCTCGGTTCCTGGTATCAATTTTATGAATAATCAGAGTTAATTTATTGTGGTTGTAAACAGATAACATGAGCAGAAATTCTCATTATGAGAAACGGGACAGGTTATTTTTTAACCGGCGACAGGTTGTGCACCATCTCCGCGCCGATTAAGAAGATGCAGGAGGAATAGAATACCCATAGCAGGAAAACAAAAACAGCCGAGAGGGGTCCGTAGATTGTTCCGAAGTTTATAATTGTTCCGACATACCATGTAAAGATGTGCTTTGCAAGTTCCTGAAATACCGTTGCAAACAGGGCGCCTGTAAAGGCATGCTTCATCCTGACATTGGTTTTCGGAAAAAAGATATACATGACCGTTACCATGAAAAAAACGGTAAGAAAAGGAACGACATACTGTATGAGCGCTACGGTAATTATCCCGATCTTCAGTTCGGGAAACATATGCCTGAATGTTTTCAGAAGAGGGATTAAAGACGTCGCCATGAAGGAAATAAAGAGCATCATAATGATAAACGTAATGACCAGCAAAGACAGGACAAGCGACCAAAAAAAAGTCCTCTTCTTTTTTACTTTAAAAATGATGTTGATCGCATTTTCCAAAGAGGCAAAAACCTGAATTGAAAGTACGCCATACAATATTAAACTGAAAGTGCCGATCACTTTAAAGCTGATAAGTTTTCCCAGTTCTTTGGTAATTCCCGAAGAAATATCCGGGAAAAAACCCGTAAGCCGGACGGCAAAGAATTCATAGAATCCGGGATAGTGACCAAGAATATATCCGAAAATAGTTATCAGGAAAAGGCAGAACGGCACAAGAGCCATCATGGCGAAATAGGATATCGAGCCGGCAAGCATAATGCCGTTGTCCCTGAAAAAATCTAAAAAGCTTCGGGGGATGAGTTTAAGATATTTCAACCGGGGTTATTTATTTTAACCCAAATCTTGAGTCGCTTATCGCCGGATTCGGGTATCTTTCTTTTCATTCTTTTCCCTTGACTTTGCCTTTATAAATATCCGTATCGGAGTTCCACTGAAGGAAAATGAATTTCTCAGAATTTTTTCAATACGCCGTATATGCGCGTCCTTGAAAGAAGCGGGATAATTGGCAAAAACCGCAAAAGCAGGCGGTTCGGTTTTCACCTGCGTTATATAGGATATTTTAACCTCTTTGCCTTTATAGGGCGGCAGATTGAGCTCGCTCAGAATATCCCTTAAGGATTTGTTCAGGTCGGCAGTCGATATTCTCTTTTGCCTCTCTGCAATGATTTCATCGACAACCGGAAAGAGCTTTGTTATGCGTTTTTTCTCCAGGGCCGATACGGTAATGACCGGCGCATACTGCATAAAAAACATCTTTCTGATAAGCTCTTTCCCGTATTGCCTGACGGCATTTTCGGGATCTTCTACAAGGTCCCATTTGTTAAATAGAAAAATAGCGCCTTTACCGTATTCTTCCACAATCCCTGCTATTCTCTGGTCCTGTTCTACGATGCCTGCGCTTGCGTCGATTACAATCAACGCCACATCGCACCGCTCGATGCTCCTGACCGCCCTGACCATCGAAAACCTTTCAAGCGAGTATCCGAGACGGTCTTTTCTCTTCAGCCCTGCGGTATCTATCAGCAGATATTTCTTGCCGTAATAAACGCATATGCTGTCCACGGAATCCCTTGTCGTACCGGGTACGGGGCTGACGATCATCCTCCTCTTGCTAAGGAGCGTATTGACCAGAGTCGATTTACCGACATTCGGTCTTCCTACAACTGCGATCTTGGGATACTCAACCTTTTCTTCCGAATATGCAGGAAGCAGAGAAACCAGTTCATCCATAAAGTCGTCATATCCGTAACCGGTTGCCGCCGAGACGGGGATCAGGTTTTCCGTTCCGATGGGATAAAAGTCATAGAGCCTGTCTTCGCGGGTGGGGCCGTCGATTTTGTTGATGGCCCATAGAACTTTTTTGCCCGAGGTCCTGATGACCCTTGCCAGATCCATATCCGAAGGGGTAAGACCGTCTTTGCCGTCGAGCAGGTGGATAATAACATCCGCCTCCTCGATTGCAAAAAGCGCCTGCTCCTTTATCTGGGCTAAGATGTCGTCGGCAGGTTCGGGATAAAATCCGCCGGTATCAACAATGGCAAACGAGCTCCCCTCCCATTCAACATCCATATAATTCCGGTCTCTCGTAACGCCCGGGATATCTTCGATAATAGCCGTTTGTGCACGGGTCATCCTGTTGAACAGAGAAGACTTCCCGACATTCGGCCTTCCAACTATAGCTACAATAGGTTTTGACATATATTTAATTGTACACTAATGAGAAGTATAAATTATGATTATTTATATAATTATCAATTGGTTCTATAGAATAAAGGTCGGAAATGACTAAATACTATTAAATTCCGGCAACCAAGACATTGACACAGTCCGGCCGGCGCTTGTAAACTCGTTTATCATCTTCATCCATAGCGCCGCAATATTTGTAAGCGTATCGTCAAATTCCTGATACTCCGGTTTGTTTTCCATGTAGTCAAACAACGCTTCGCAAAAGTACCAGTTGCAGCCTGAAGGACGGAATTGTCGTTCTATGGAACATCTCTTTTCGGTAAGAAAACGGCAGGGGTCATTGTCATTTTTCTCAAACTCAAGAAGGGGAGGTTTCAAACCGAGGGCATGGAGATAGACAAGGTCTTCAAAATTATAATAACCATGTTTGCTTATGCAGCAGACGTCTTTACAATTAGGGCATGTCATCCGGGTAGCTTGCTGGATAAAGACGCTGATTTTCTCAACGCCGGTTTTAACCTTTAGCGCCGACTCTCTTACTCCTTGTAACTCTTTCCCGAAGTCGGAGAAAATCTTCCCCAAATAATCATTTGCAATATTATATGTATCCTTCTCACGGCAGTTGATGTTTTTTATATCCATAGCGGATTACCCTTCAGATGCATAAACTCAGCTTTATTCTAACGATATTTTAACCATCAGTTGCATAAACGGCAAGGCAGACGCGATGAAAAGTCTTCTAATGCGACAAAGGACTATATTCCGAACACATAAATGCGGATCTAACCTGCAGTGTCTTTCAGAAAAAGGTCGTAGCACTGCATTAAAGTACATTATGGAGTCGCTACAAGACCTTTTCATCGCGTCAGCCCTGCCGTTTGTAATAAGTTTTTGCAACGGGCGAGATAACAATTTTTATTTTTTATTGAAAGTATTTTTTTAATAAACTATTATAAATAAAACAACCCGTGCGCGGTAAATTGTATCAGGAAAATATGAATGGATGCTTTGATATTAGCCGGAGGAGAGAATAAGAGAATCCCACTAATAAAGGGGTTTCTTGAAATACGGAACAGGAAAATTATTGAGACGAATATCGAACTCCTCAAGAGTATATTTTCACGGGTTATTTTAAGCGTCAACCATCCGGAACTATATTTTTATCTCGGCCTTCCCATGATCGGAGACGTGGTTGACAGCAGGGGTCCGATGACGGGAATACTCTCGGTATTTATGAATACGGAATCGTCCGATATTTTTGTTACGGCATGTGATATGCCTTATATAAATGCTATACTAATAAAATACATGGTTGAAAAATATAACGACAGATTTGAGGCATTAATACCGCTCTATGACGGAAAACCTCAACCGCTTTTCGGCATTTATGCGAAAAGGATTTCGGAACCAATGGAGCAGCGCATAAGAGCGGGTAAAAAGAGCCTGCGCGATTTCCTGAAAACAATCAATGTCCGTTATATAAACGAAGAAGAGGTGAGGAGAATAGACCCGGAAGGAAGGTCTTTTGTAAATATAAATACTTTTAAAGACTATAAGAGAGAGGGGGGTGCAATATGTTTGGGTTAGGAACTCAGGAGCTGATTATTATCCTGGTGATAGTGGTTATTCTCTTCGGCGCCACAAGACTGCCTCAGATCGGAAGCGGCATAGGACAGGCGATCAAAAACTTCAAGAAGGGCGTAAAAGAGCAGGATGAGATCGACGTAACGCCAAAGAAAGACGACACGAAAGAATCGAAAAAAGAAGAAGGTGCATAGAGGGCCTGTTGCAGAGATCAGTCTTTCAGCAGTAGCGCATAATTTTCATGCAGTAAAGACGATTATCCAAAACCGGCCCGTCATTGCCGTGGTCAAGGCGGACGCCTACGGCCATGG
>JBAZWR010000062.1:0-15016 GCA_041660325.1 Thermodesulfovibrionales bacterium
GGGGAAGAAGGTTTTCAGGTATGTCCCCTTCGGTATAGCTTGCGCCCAATGTTTCATCATCGTAATACAGACCCTTCATGGTCACCAGATCTATCGGTCCCCTAAAGGCGTCCTCGGCTCCTATCGGTATCTGGACAGGGACCGGATTGGCATCAAGCCTTTCAACCATACTTCTCACGCTCATAAAAAAATCAGCTCCTACTCTGTCCATTTTATTCATAAAAGCAATCCGGGGCACCTCATATTTATTGGCCTGCCTCCAGACGGTTTCCGACTGCGGCTCAACTCCCGCTACAGTATCAAAAACTGCAACAGCGCCGTCAAGCACTCTTAATGACCTTTCTACTTCGATTGTGAAATCGACATGTCCCGGAGTATCGATGATATTGATCTTACAATCTTTCCAGTAGCATGTTGTAGCAGCCGAGGTAATGGTAATGCCTCTTTCCTGTTCCTGGACCATCCAGTCCATAACTGCCGTACCGTCGTGCACCTCGCCGATTTTGTAGGTAACTCCCGTATAATAGAGGACTCGTTCCGTTGTTGTAGTTTTCCCGGCATCGATATGCGCCATGATGCCGATATTGCGTGTATTTTGCAGTGAAAATCTTGACAAAACTATTCTCCCCTATTCTTCCTACCATCTATAATGGGCAAATGCCTTGTTCGCATCCGCCATTTTGTGGGTATCTTCCTTTTTCTTTATAGAAGACCCCGTATTGTTATAAGCATCCATCAATTCCCCTGCCAGTCTCTCAGGCATGGTCTTTTCAGCACGCGCCCTTGAATAGTTGATGAGCCACCTGAAGGCCAGCGCCGATCTCCTGTTAGGCCTTATTTCCACCGGAACCTGATATGTTGCGCCGCCGACTCTTCTTGGCTTAACCTCTAAAACAGGCTTAGCGTTTTCGAGGGCCGTCTTGAAGACCTTCAGCGGATCGCTTCCGGTTTTCTCTTTTAATATCTCGAAAGCACCGTAGCATATCCGCTCTGCCGTGGACTTTTTTCCGCATTCCATAATTGCGTTCATAAACTTACTGACAATCTTGCTGTTGTATTTCGGATCCGGCAAGATATCTCTTTTGGCTGCTACTCTTCTTCTTGGCATTTATTATTCTCTCTTATTTTGGTCTCTTGGCGCCGTATTTCGATCTTCCGCGTCTTCTGTCCGCAACACCCATGGAGTCAAGAGTACCCCTGATGATATGGTATCTGACGCCCGGAAGGTCCTTTATTCTGCCGCCACGTATCATTACTATAGAATGTTCCTGTAAATTATGCCCGACACCCGGTATATATGCGGTGACCTCCATAGCATTCATTAATCTGACCCTTGCGACTTTTCTGAGAGCCGAGTTGGGCTTTTTAGGAGTCGTCGTATACACTCTGATACACACTCCTCTTTTCTGTGGACATGCTCTCAATGCAGGGCTTTTGGTCTTCACATTGACCTTGTCACGCCCGTGTTTGACTAACTGAGCTATAGTAGGCACTTTACCTCCAAAAGTTATTAATTTACAAAAGCAGGATAATACCGCAAGTGATAATATTACCAGAGTAAATTATATTTGTCAAGACATCCTGCAGAAAAAAACGCGCGCTGATAAAATAATATGTCGGAGCTTGAGAAAAACGCTATGCATCCCGATATTTTAAAGCCGATTTCACCATATGGCGCTGATGACTCATTAAATGTAAAATTTTTTCTTCCACCTCTTCAGGCGTTACGATAGACCCTCCGGTCCTGCCGTGAAAAGATACCTCCGACCTGCCGTTTATCGCCAGCTTTACGTCCTCAAACATCTGACCGGCATTCATCTCAATCGTAAGAAACCGCCTGTTTTCTTCGGAAAGCAAAAAAAGCTCCTTTTCAGGAAACGGGAAAAGCGTAACCGGCCTGAAAAGCCCTACCTTAAATCCCTTGCGTCTTAGCCTGATGACTGAAGAAAGGGCAATCCGTGCAACTATACCAAATGCCACAACGATTACCTCGGCGTCATCAGTATAGCGGCTCTCAAACAGCGCTTCTTTATTCTTCATCGTCTTATATTTTTTTTGGAGCAGATTGCTTCTCATTTCAAGCTCGCCGTCTCCCATATAAAGGGATTTTATTACCCGGGGAGCCCTGTCTTTACAACCATCGAGTATCCAGTCTTTTTCAGGGAGTTCCGGTTTTTTATAAGGCGTCGGGAAAAACGGCTCAACCATCTGGCCTACAATACCATCTCCCAATATCATGACAGGGGTCCTGTATTCATCCGCCTTATCAAAGGCAAGCATGGTGAGGTCCCATAATTCCTGGAGACTATAAGGAGCAAATACCATCACTTTGTAATCCCCGTGCCCTCCGCCCTTGACCGCCTGGAAATAATCTCCCTGGCTTCCGGAGATGTTCCCGAGGCCGGGACCGCCCCTCTGCATATTTACAATCACTGCCGGAAGTTCCGCCCCTGCAAGAAAAGATATTGTTTCCTGTTTAAGGCTAATCCCGGGGCTGCTTGATGAAGTCATGGCCCTCATGCCTGCGGCGGAAGCCCCATATACCATATTGATAGCAGCGAGTTCGCTTTCAGCCTGTATGAAAACGCCGTTGACCTCCGGCATGCGCCATGACATATACTCCGGGATTTCGTTCTGGGGAGTTATCGGGTAGCCTGCATAAAAACGGCAGCCTGCCTGAATCGCGGCCTCCGCAATAGCCTCATTCCCTTTCATCAGGATTCTTGTCTTCACTGGAGAAAATTATAACACAATATTCATGAAATTAGACCTAACGATATTTGACAAACCGTCTCCCTATCTTTTATGATTTTTTTACTCCATAGGAGGTGTTATGTATTTTCAGGACCTTATTTTAAAGCTCCAGCAGTTTTGGTCGGAAAGAGGGTGTATCCTTCTTCAGCCTTATGACATAGAGGTTGGCGCAGGCACATTTCATCCCGCCACATTTTTCAGGGTATTAGGACCCGAGCCGTGGAAAGTTGCATATGTCGAGCCTTCCCGAAGGCCGACGGACGGAAGATACGGAGAAAATCCAAACAGACTTCAGCACTACTATCAGTACCAGGTGATACTGAAACCGTCTCCCCAGGACAGTCAGGAGCTTTATATTGAAAGCCTTTCGTATCTGGGCATTAATCCTCTTAAACATGATATCCGGTTTGTGGAGGATGACTGGGAGTCGCCGACTCTCGGCGCATGGGGGCTTGGCTGGGAAGTCTGGCTCGACGGGATGGAAATCACTCAGTTCACCTACTTCCAGCAGGTAGGGGGCATAGACCTCAAACCCGTCTCGCTTGAATTAACTTATGGGCTTGAACGTATTGCCATGTATCTGCAGGAAGTGGATAATGTATACAACTTGCAATGGTGCAAGGGGATTAAATACGGTGAAATACATCACATGGATGAAGTGGAATTCTCAAAGTTCAATTTCGACCATGCCGACGCCGACCTTTTGATGAAACAGTTCGGGGCTTATGAGAAAGAATCCGTCAGGCTAAACAAGCTGGGACTCGTACTCCCTGCATATGAATTCTGCCTGAAATGCTCGCATACCTTTAATCTTCTTGACGCAAGGGGCGCCATATCCGTCACGGAACGGACGGGGTATATAGCAAGAGTAAGAAACCTCGCAAGGCTTTCGGCAAGGGCTTTTTACAAACAGAGAGAAGAGATGAACTTCCCTCTGCTAAATAATACCGACGCCAAACCGGGTTAAAACCTCATCCTCACCCGGTATGCCAGCTTTACCTCTTTATCTTTCGGCACGGGGATATTAAATTCCGCAGTGAATGCCTCTGTTTTTATAAAATCATGCGAATTGACGAGCATCTTCCAGTCTCCGGGTATCGGTTCAACCACCTTTACGGTAACATTCTCTTTTTTGTGATTCCTCAGTGATATCTCGAATGCGGCTTCGTAAGTGTCATAAGCAATCTTTTTCCAGTCCGTCTGTTTTCTGCCGGCAATCACATCAAAAGCGTCTCCTAATTTTACCCTGATCTTTTCGTCCTTCGGCGTATGGTCTATCGAGTCTTCACCGACAAACTGCAGGCTTCCCTCGGCATCGTTTTTGTACACCCGCACCACGCCTTTTGGCAAAGGCATCCCAAGATTATTCTCTTTCCTGTTTTCTATTTGGACAAATACCCCTATCTTCCGGTCCGGCATAGCCTCGCCATACTGGTTGTAATAGTAATACTTTGCGCCCTGGAAAATGAGTTCCTTCCTTACAGGGATGTCTCCTGCAGTGACAAGGCTGATCTGCTTTGTCTGGTTCTCCCTGATCGTTGACGTTCTTTGCAGAGTATAAATATGGTATTCAAAGAATTCCTCTTCCTTGAACTGCGGGGCGGCAGGCATTGCCTCTGCTTTTGCAAAGCGCAGGATCTTGTCCTTGTATTCAGATTCGTCTCTGACCCTGTTCACATCTCCTGCAACAAGCTTCATTTTTGCGTTCTTGTAAGTTGTGCCGCTTTTGTTATCGATAGTAACCCATCCTGACAGGTCCGCCATATCGTCCTTATCATTCAACGTCAGCACATAATCGGCCCGCCAGTTTATCCCGTCCGTCAGATAGGAGGCTTCAACCTTTTGGGCTGATGACAAACTATTTTCAAGAAGCCATACCAGTGTCGGCTTTGAGATAAGATTCTCCGGTACGCCCGGGAAAATAATCCTGCCGGGATGGCCGAAGGTTATTTCGTCGCCGATTTTGAATATCGGGCCGCCGTTATTAGACAAAAGAGTTGCGGTCAGAATCTCTTCCCTTTCCGTATAAGGATTTTTCTGATAAAGTTTAACTTCTTTGCCGACGTACTTATCGAGGAGCTTCTGCGGGTTCAGCAGATCATATTCATAGTTCTGCTCAAGTATCCGGAGGCTCTCGGGATCAACAAGTGACTTTATAGATACGCTCGTCGGGATTATCTTTGATGCAACGTCCATAAAACGCAGATCGCCCGTTCCCTTCGGAAGCTTTATCTCCCTCCGGTCCTTCACAAGCCCGAGGTTCACATTGTAGACGGTGATCGCAACACCTGTCTGATCATCAAGGCCGCTTGAAAGCGCCTCTGTCTTACCGTCATTGCTTCCGGCATATGAGATTAAGCCGGTAGAAATAGTTGCCAGCGCTAACAACAAAACAATATAAAACGCCCTTCTCATTCTGATACCTCCTCAACAACTTATTATGACTTTTTGCTCGTTTTTGTAAAAAACCCCGTCAGTTTTTTCTGAACATTATCGCTTCCACAGTGAGGACACTTTATTTCAGGTTTAGCCTCAAATTCCCTGATCGAGAGAAAAACGGTAAACTCTTTGCTGCAGTCTTTGCAATCATACTCATAAGCGGGCATAAACACCTCCTTATTGTTTGATGATTTGCGTTTGTAATTATCATAAGTATAGCAGATTCTAAAAATGCGCCTTACCGAAAAACTCTTGCGTATCATTTTATTCAAACGGAAACTTCCCTTGACATTCCTTGCGGATGTGATAGTCTTTATATATATACAATAATCTATCTTTTTGTATGTTAAGGAGGTATTAAAAATGAGATTTAGAGTTTGTCTACCGTTATTCGTTATCTTTTTTCTGGTCTCTGCGCTCCATGTCATTGCTCAAAAAAATGTCTATAAGGCCATCGTTGACAAGGACGGCATCCAGAGAGTAAATATGGTCGGAGGCGGATATTTCTTTGATCCCGATCATATTATTGTTAAAGTCAATATCCCGGTTGAATTAAAAGTAAAAAAAGAAGCCGGGGTCACGCCGCATGATATTTTCATAAACGAGCCTGCGGCAGGTATCGTATTCGGCGAATCACTGGGGACGGACCCCAAAATAATCAAATTCACTCCCAAAAAACCCGGCAAATATCAATTCTATTGCACGAAAAAACTGTTATTTCTTAAGAGCCACAGAGACAGGGGTATGGAAGGCGTCATCGAAGTGATCGAATAAATGTTCTCAGGATCATTCTTTCGTTCTATGGAATCAATAAATATCTATCCCTGTAACGTTGCAAAACGGATTTTTAAAATGTCATTTCATGCAACTGATGGGATTGCTTTTGGGAAAGGAGGTGAAAGAGATGAGGTTTATTAAGATTGTATTGTTGTCACTGATAGCTCTGGGGCTGATCTTTTCTTATGCCTTTGCGGCAGCCGATACGGCTAAAGGGAAAGCGCTGTTCAATGACGTTAAATTCGCGGGCGGGACCGCTGGTAAATCCTGCAATTCCTGCCATCCCGAGGGCAAGGGATTAGAGAAGGCTGCCGACAAAAAGGAGTTCAACCTCGGCGGCAAAATGCAGAAAAGTCTTGAAGAGGCGATAAACGTCTGTATTGTTATGGCCAATAAGGGTAAAGCCATTGATGTAAAATCAGACCGGATGAAGGAACTCGTTGCATACATAAAGTCATTAAAACCCACAGCGGCGGCGGAGAAGCCTGAGAGGAAGTAGTTTTTTAAGTTTAACGGGGAGAGAAGAAACAGCTTCTTTCCCCGTTTCTTTGATTTGTTTCTACCCATCGGTTGTAAAAAACCTGCAACCCGGTCCGATGAAATTTTTGTAAAATTATTGTAGAGTATCAGAAATTTATGTTTATTGTATTATGGTGGTATAATTTTAGAGAAATGGAGCAATAATGTACTTCATTGGTCTTGACGCCGGATCGGTGAGTGTAAAGCTTATCGTCATGGACGAACATGGCAAAAAGCTTTACGGGCATTATGAAAGACATAAAGGTCACCCGCTCCCTGTCGCCCTGAAACTGCTGAAAGATATTCCCTCGATTAAGAGCATATTCGAAAATCCCCTAACGCTCGCCTCGGCGAGTCGCCCGAGGCGACCAAACGCCGAACGTAATTTTTCGCTCTCAATAACCGGGTCCGCCGGCAGGCTGATCGCCTCCATCCTCGGGAGTGAACCTGTTAATGAAATCGTCGCCCAGGCATACTCCACACACAAGCTTTTCCCTCGCATTAAAACCATAATCGAAATGGGCGGTGAGGATTCCAAGCTTATACTGTTGGGTGAAGATGCCCGTTCCGTAAAAGATTTTTCGATGAATTCCGTCTGCGCTGCCGGGACGGGTTCTTTCGTTGACCAGCAGGCAGAGCGGCTCAGACTTACCATAGAGGAATTCAGCGACCTTGCGCTCGAATCGAAAAAACCTCCAAGGATTGCGGGAAGATGCAGCGTCTTTGCAAAATCGGACATGATCCACCTGCAGCAGATCGCGACCCCTGTGGAAGATATAGTCGCCGGTCTCTGCTTTGCAGTAGCGCGGAATTTCAAGGGCTCCATATCAAGGGGACGAAAAATCATATCTCCCGTATCCTTTCAGGGAGGCGTAGCGGCAAACAAGGGATTGGTCAGGGCGTTCAGGGCACTTTTTGAGCTTGACGAACTTTTTGTCCCGGAAGATTTTGCATTAATGGGAGCAATCGGCGCTGCATTAAAGAATATTCACGAAGGGGACATTAAAAACTTTAATATAAAGCTGCTTGAAGAATTTATCAGATACCACAAACCTCTCGAAAAAGGATATGAACCCCTAAAAGATACGGAGAGTCCGCCTTCATCCTTCATCCCTCATATTTCATCCTTCATGCAGCAACGCTCATCCTCAAGTAAAATCAAGGCTTACCTCGGAATAGACATCGGGTCTATCAGCACCAACCTCGCCGTTACCGATGAGAGCGGAAACCTTCTCGCAAAACGGTACCTCATGACGGCGGGAAGACCTATAGAAGCGGTCATGCTGGGTCTTTCGGAGATCGGCGAAGAGGTCGGGGCCGGGGTCGAAATCATGGGCGTCGGCACAACCGGTTCCGGAAGATATATGATCGCAGACTATGTCGGCGCCGATATTGTAAAGAATGAGATTACGGCCCAGGCGACCGCAGCCGCTTTTATCGATAAAAATGTTGACACTATCTTTGAGATAGGCGGCCAGGACTCAAAATTCATTTCCATGCAGGACGGCATCATTGTTGACTTTGAGATGAACAAGGCCTGCGCTGCCGGAACGGGTTCTTTCCTGGAAGAGCAGGCGGAAAAGCTGAACATCTCCATCAAAGGAGAATTCCAGGAACGCGCCTTTTCCGCAAAGAACCCCTGCAGGCTGGGCGAGAGATGCACGGTTTTCATGGAGAATTCTCTCATGGCAAACCTTCAAAAGGGAGCGGACAAGAACGACCTGCTCGCAGGGCTGGCATATTCCATCGTCCAGAATTATATCAACCGGGTGGTTGCCGGCAAAAAGATCGGCGACAATATCTTTTTCCAGGGCGGCGTGGCTTTTAATAAATCCGTTGCAGCCGCCTTCGAAAAATATCTCGGGAAAAAAATAACCATACCCCCGAACCACGACGTCACCGGCGCCATCGGCATGGCACTGATAGCTAAAAAACATATGAATACCTCCCCGTCTTCTTTCAAAGGTTTTGAATTATCAAAGCGTCCGTATGAAGTATCGTCCTTTGAATGCAAGGGGTGTCCGAATGTCTGTGAGATAAACCGGGTGAAGATAGACGGCGAAAAAGGCCGGCTCTTCTATGGAGGCAGATGCGAAAAGTACGATATGAAGAAGAAAAAGACATCCGGCATACCCGACCTCTTTGCATTTAGAGATGAAATGCTGTGGAAGGAACACAAAAAACGCAGGGAGTTCGGCAGTAATAGTAATGTTGCAGAAAATTCCGCACTTCGCACTTCGCACTCTAAATTAAAGATCGGTATCCCGTACATCTTCTACTTCCACGATTTTCTGCCTTTCTGGACGACGCTATTATGGGAACTCGGGTTCGATGTCGAGGTATCTCCGGGAACGAACCGGCAGATAGTCAATCTCGGACTTGAACGGGTCCTTTCAGAGGCATGTTTCCCAATTAAGGTTGCGCACGGACACATCCAGTATCTGGTCAATCAGAAGGTTGACGCCGTATTCCTGCCGAGCTTTGTTAATCTGAATACACCGGAAGATACTATGGACAGGGGGCTTGCCTGCCCTTATACTCAAACAATTCCTTATATTTCAAGAATAGCTTTTGACGGCTTACGGACAATCACACCGGTAATTGATATGAGCCGGGGCAGAGCATTCCTGACATACGAGCTTGTTAAGGCATTGAAACCGTTCGGCGTAAAGAAATCGGGAATCACAAAGGCAATCGTCCCTGCCGAACAGGCACAAGACGAATTTCATGAGGCCGTGAAAGCCAAAGGCCGCGAGGTTTTGGCGTCACCCGGTGAAAACGCTATCGTAATCATCGGAAGGGCTTATAATGCCTTTGACGGCGGCGTAAATCTCGGGCTTCCAGGGAAGCTTGCCGACCTCGGCGTCCCATCAATCCCCTTTGATTTTCTTCCTCTGGAGAGATATTCAATTGAACGGGAATGGCCCAATATGTACTGGAGGTCGGGGCAGAGGATACTGAAGGCCGCGAGGTTCGTCAGGGATACGGAAAAACTTTACCCGATATACATCGGCAATTTTTTGTGCGGACCCGATTCTTTCATACTGAAATATTTCAAAAAAGAGATGGGCGACAAACCCTTTCTGCATATCGAGATAGACGAGCACAGCGCCGACGCAGGGGCCATTACAAGATGCGAGGCGTTTTTAGACAGCATCGGGAATCTAAAATATGAGGGGAAAAAGATGAAAGATGAAGAAAATACTTTTCGTCCTTCGTCTCCCATCCCCCGCACTTCAACCTGGACAATTTACATCCCCCGGATGTCGGACCATGCCTTTGCTCTTGCAGCCGCCTTCGAGCATTGCGGAGTAAATGCGGAAGTCCTTCCCGAATCCGACAAAAAGACGGCGGACCTCGGAAGGAAATATGTCTCGGGTAAAGAATGCTACCCGTGTGCCGTCACCACGGGCGATATGGTCAAGAAAGCGCTGGACCCTGATTTCAAGCCCGGGGAAAGCGCTTTTTTCATGCCCTCGGGTTCGGGCCCCTGCAGATTCGGCCAGTATAATGTCTTCCACAGGCTGGTGCTTGACGGCCTTGGTCATAAAGATGTGCCTATATTTTCACCAAACCAGGATTCCACTTTTTACAAAGACCTCGGCATAGTCGGCAAGGACTTTACGATGCACGCCTGGAAGGGCGTCGTTGCCTTTGAGCTTCTAAAAAAATGCTTATACGAGACGAGACCCTACGAAGAACGGAAGGGATCAGCGGATGAGTTATATGCCGGCTATCACAGCGGGATATTTCATTCCCTGAGAACAAACGGCGGGAACCTCGACAAAATTCTCATGAAGATTAAGGGCGACTTTGAAAACTTGCCAAAGCATAGGGTGAAGAAACCGCTAATCGGCATAATCGGCGAGATATTTGTAAGGTCTAACAGATTCTCAAATGAAAACCTTGTAAGAAAGGTTGAGGCCCTCGGAGGGGCGGTCTGGCTTGCGCCGGTTGAAGAATGGATATACTATGTAAATCATATCGGATTAAAAATGGCATTGTTAAAAAAGGAAAAGTCTGTTATTATTAATTTTCTCCTGAAAAAGTTCTTTCAGAAAAGGATCGAACATAAATACGCAAAATATTTCAAGGGCTTTTTAGAAACCCTGCAGGAGCCGGAGACTAAGCATATTATCAAAAAGGCTTCGCCTTATCTTCATAGCTCTTTTGAGGGCGAAGCCATTCTGAGCATAGGGAAAGCCGTTGACCTTTTAGAAAAAGGGGCTTCAGGGATAATAAATGCAATGCCCTTCGGCTGTATGCCCGGTACGATTGTAACCGCTCTATTGAGAGGGATAAGCAGAGACTATGGTATCCCGTTCATCAGCATACCATATGACGGAACAGAGTCACTGACGACGGAGATACAGCTTGAGGCATTCATAGACCAGGCAAAAACATTTAGCAATCCGGGACGGTGAAACGGAGAAACTGAGAAGCGGAGCAGAAAAGCTCCTGTTTCTCCGGTTCTCCGTATTACCGATTTATAATGCAGAAGGAGGGTTGATGAGTGGGAAACGTTAAAAAATGGCGAAAAAAGAAAATGAGCAAACATAAACACAGCAAGCTCAGGAAAAAGACCAAGTTCAAGAGAAGAAAGAGCAAGTAAGCTATAGATTTACTTCTCATCCTTAGCATAAAGATATATTTCAAAAAATTTTCTTATGCAACTTGACGACCCCCTTAATCCCGGATAACAATGGAGAAAGAGGGGGTTGTTTTTCCCTGTGAACGAATGAACCAGCAAAGGGATTATCATCAAACATGTTTACTCCTTTTTCAACAACCGGGATAGGAAGTCTTCCACATACCGATGCTGCCGAGGCTTGCAGACTGGTGCTGCAGACATTTGACATACCCTTCTGGCCGCAGCTTCCCGCGTTGTCCTTCCGCGAATTCATGATACCTCAATATGCCGAAGGCATTCCTTACCTGAAGATCGATGAGAAGAACGAAAAAATATGGATCGAACGGGATGACGGCAACGCCCTCACAAAGTTTTACGAATCGTATACCGAAGATTTATCCCTGCCTGTTTCTGAAGGTTATGCGCGGGGTTTTCGGACATTTATAAAAACGCTTAAAGACCGGCATTACAGTATTCTCAAAGGACATGTCACCGGACCGCTCACATTCACACTCGGACTGAAAGACAACACAGGCAAGCTTGTATATTTTGACGAGGAGTTCCGCGAGATATCCCTTCTGGTCCTGAAGGCAAAGATAAAATGGCAGATTGAAACGCTGAAGCCCTTCTGCGACCATATTATTATTTTCATAGATGAACCCGTCCTCTCCGCCTTAGGGTCTTCAGCATATCTGGGGATAAGCCCGGAGGAGGCGCTGCGGCTCCTGATAGAGACGTCGGACGCCATAAAAAACAACGGCGGTATCCCCGGTATCCATTGCTGCAGCAAGGCGGACTGGCCTCTGGTCATAAATAGCGGCGTCGATATCATCAGTTTTGACGCCTATGATTACCTTGAATCCGTCTCTCTGTATCCTTCGGAATTCGATGCTTTTCTCGGGAGAGGCGGATACCTTGCCTGGGGCATCGTTCCTACAACCGACGCAGTCAGAGATGAAAGCGCCGAATCAGTACGGAAGCGGTTTGACAAAGGGATTGAACTATTATCGAAATCCATTTCAAAGGACATTTTACTGTCGCATATATTGCTGACGCCGTCGTGCGGAACAGGCTCCCGAAGCATTGATGAGACGGAAAAGGTTTTCCGGATTCTGGTTGAATTAAAGAAAGCGCTGACCGCCGATTATATATGAAAGGTAAATTCATATCATTTGAAGGCATAGAGGGCACGGGAAAATCAACACAGGCAAAGCTGTTGCAGCAGAGCCTTCTTGGTCTCGGCTATGAAGTTATACTGACGGAAGAGCCGGGCGGCACATTAATCAGCCTCAGGATCCGTGAGATACTCCTTTCAGTAGACCACACAAACATGAAGCCTCTCACCGAACTGCTCCTCTATAACGCCGCACGCGCACAGCATATCGAAGAGGTTATCCTTCCGGCCCTGAACAGAGGCGCAGTCGTTATAACCGACAGATTCACCGACTCAACGTTCGCATATCAGGGATATGGCAGAGGCATCGATCCGGACCTCCTGGAGTCAATCGACAAAATCGCGACCAACGGTCTGCGTCCTGATATGACAATGCTGCTCGATCTCGATGTGGAGACCGGCTTAAAGAGAAACCGGAGAATAAATAAAACGGACAGGCTCGAACTTGAAGATGTGGAGTTCCATCAACGGGTCAGAAAGGGTTACCACGAACTTGCCGCAAAAGAGCCCGAACGAATAAAAGTGCTGGATGCATCAGCCGGGATAGAAGAGTTAAAAATCGTAATCGCTAAGATAATTTCGGATTTCATAGGCAGACAGTAAATACCTCGTCAAATTTTGCCCTTTCAAACTATTTTACTCGATACGGAAAATAGAGAGCGAAAGTAGAACCTTTTCCAACAACACTATCTATTTTAATTAAACCGCCATGGCCTTCTACAATTTTTCTTGTTATAGGAAGCCCAAGCCATGCTTCTTGTTTAGTTGTTTTTGTAGTAAAAAAAGGTTCATATATCATTGCTAATTTTTCTTCTGAAATGCCGACCCCTGTATCCATTACTTTTAAAGTAACATGATTTTTCCCGCTTAAAGATTCTACCTTTGTGATAATAGTCAGTGTTCCTGCATCGGGCATCGCGTCAATAGCATTTGATATGAGATTGTCTATTGCAAATCGAACTTGTTTTTCATCTATGTATATCCGGGGAATATCGCCAAATAATTTATTTATATTTATATTTTCACATTTATCTTTATAAGTATTTAAAGAATCATTAATTATTTTATGAATATCCTGGAGCTCCCTTTTGAAAACAGCCTTATTGGAGAAAATAAGAACATCCTTTAAAATTTCTTCCAATTTTTTTATCTCCAATGAAATCAGATCCAGATATTCCTTTTGTTTCGGTTCCTGGACAAAGCTTTTCTTTAATCTTTCCGTTAGCCCTCCGATGACCGTAATCGGATTTCGTATCTCATGTGCTACATTAGCGGTAAGTCTGCCCAACGCGGATAATGTTTTATATTCGATAATTTTTTCTTGCATTTGATCTTCTGATTTTTGAAACTTGCTTATAGCTTCTTGCAGTTTATCTATCCCTTTACGCCGTCCATCTAATCTATTCATGAGGCGCCTTCTTGTCTTCTCCCTATCTTTCATATATGCCTCTAAATTTAACGTTTTCAGTTTATCGTAATTATTATCAAATCCTTCGTCAAGTCAACGCATCGGGAAATTCTCCGTCTATTATGTCTCTAACCTTTACTTTTACGGCGTAATATTGCCTTGACTGTTTCAATTAATTTTGCCGGTGTGGTTTCTGTTTTTAGTAGAAACTCATCTGCACCGCCACTAATAAGTTTATCTATTGTATCCTGTGTGATACTCGAAGAAAACACTAATACCGGTATATTCATCCATTTGGGTGACGCCTTTAACATTGAGAGCACTTTAAATCCATCCATTTTATCCATATATAAATCAAGGATTATCAATTTTGGTGTATGTTCTTTGAGCATTTTAATCCCTTCCATTCCATCCTTTGCTTCAATAACAAAAAACCCGCCTTCAAGCAGATTGATCCTGTTTATTTTTCGGGACATATCATGGTCTTCAATTAACAGAATTTTATCTTCTCTATCTGCCTTATAATCAAGAGTTATGCTCTCGATTATTTCTTTAATGATTGCCCGTTGACTATCACTTACATCAATAAACTCAATTCCCACTCCAATTCCCGGCTGAAAATGTTTGATTTGTGCCTTAACCGTTACCTTCTTATTTCTAAAAGGAATCGTAACGTCAAAAAAACTGTTTTCTGCAAATATGTTCCCTGTAGAGAAATAAAGACCACCCTCACTGATATCAATACATTGGAAATCCTTCCTGATATCCACTAAAAGCTTCCCTGTGATAGGAATTCTCTGTTGCTTTCTGTATTCTTGTTTCTCTTCTGCATCCATAGCGATTAGCCTATTTATCCGGTGTGAGTACATTAAACATTTTTTCAACCTCTTCTGCAGGCAAAGGTTTGCTAAGATAGAAACCCTGTGCTATATCGCACCTTAAAAGACGCAAGAAATTCCACTGCTCCTCTGTCTCTACTCCTTCTGCAATTGTTTTTAAATTCAGGGTATGTGCCATGTTGATAATAGCCACAACGATCGAGGCAGAGTCAGGATCTTTCACCATTTCCCGAATAAAAGATATATCAATCTTCAGGTTATCAACCGGAAATCTCTTGAGATACGCCAAAGATGAATACCCTGTCCCAAAATCATCAATAGATACTGAACACCCTATCTCTTTCATTGCCGTAAGCGCCGATTTGGTAAATTCTATATCCTGCATAAAGGCGCTTTCCGTTATCTCAAGGGTAAGGAGTGACGGATAATAACCGCTGTCTTTCATTATCTTTTTCACCATCCCGGCCAGATCTTTT
>JBAZWR010000063.1:0-14758 GCA_041660325.1 Thermodesulfovibrionales bacterium
CGACCATCCGCTGGTAAAGAAATTCAGAAGCGGGACAATAGAAGAAGGCGGCATCGGAGTAACGGTAGCGACTTTAAAATAAACCTACACGTTGCATAAACGGCAGGGCGGATATAATAAAAAAACTTTTAAGCGACACCTCAATGAACTATTATCACTGTTCGATATGCATTTATCTAAAAATAATTTCCGTTAAAAGTGCCGTCAGGTGAATCTTAAAGAATGATTTAAGGATAGGTTACAGAGGGAAAACATGATAAACCCAATTATCGTGGTTGAAGACGACCGAAAGATGGCTCGCATGGTAAAAGCATACCTTGAAGGTGCCGGTTTCAGAGTGATTCACTTCGAGAAAGGTAAAGAGGCCATAGAGGCAGCTTTAAAGGAGACGCCGCTTCTTGTAATCCTCGATCTCAAATTGCCTGATATAAGCGGCGAAGAAGTGTGTCAGGAACTAAAAGAAATCGGCGATTTCCCGATAATTATGCTCACATCAAAGTCCCTGGAAGAAGAAAGGATCACCGGATTTGCCCTGGGCGCCGATGATTACGTAGTTAAGCCTTTCAGTCCAAGGGAACTCGTATACAGGGTGAAGGCGGTCTTAAAAAGGGCACAGAAAAAAGAGCTGAGCGAAGCTTCGGCCCTAAGCTTTAATAACGGTCTTCTAACCATCGACGGGCAGACTTATCAGGTTACAAAGGGAGGATTACCGGTAAAGTTAACTCCGACTGAAATAAAGATACTGTTCACCCTTGCATCTACGCCCCTGAAAGTCTTCACACGAGAAGCCCTTGTAGAAAGCGCTCTCGGATATCAATTCGAAGGATATGAAAGAAGTATTGACGCCCACATAAAACATATCAGACAAAAAATAGGAGATGACCCTAAAAAACCTACATTTATCCACACTATTTACGGTGTCGGCTATAAATTTACCGGGAAGTTGGATGCTTAGGAGTCTCTGGATAAAATTTCTCATGCTTCTCGTAATCATTTCTGCTATTGCGCTGTCATCTGCCTTCGTCCTTCGGGAATTTATGATTCATGACTTCGGAAAATACCTCGAAGGTGAAATGGAAGACAGGATTTACTGGGTAATCGCAGATCTCGAAAGGGCCTACGAGAAATATTCCGGCTGGAAAGAAGACGTCATTATGGAAGATACGATCTGGGCCCTCATGTTAGGACTTGAGGTAAGAATAAAGGATGTGAACGACAAAGTTATCATGGATTCGGAGAAAGCCCTGAACTCACTCTCCCCACTAGTTAAAAGAAGGCTGAATGCAATCTCACAATACAGGTCTCCTAAAACCGACAACACATTTCAGCCCTATCCTTTGTTTTTAGCGGGGAAAGAAATCGGAAGCCTTGAGGTGCGTTTTTTGAAACCGAGAAAAGAAAGCATCTTTATTGCAAGATCAAACACCTTTCTCTTGATCTCGCTTTTAATTCTGGGCGTAGTGGCGATTTTACTGAGTGTTCTTTTTTCAAAAAAGCTGACAAACCCTATAAAAAACCTTGACTCCGCTACCGAGGCTATTATGGAGGGGAACCTCAAAAAAAGAGTTGCTGTTTCAGGGAATGACGAGATAGGCAGGCTGTCTGAAACCTTCAACAAAATGGCGCAAAAACTTGAATTGCAGGAATCGCTCAGGAGGAAATTAATTTCAAATGTCGCCCATGAACTTCGGACACCCCTCGGCGCTATGAGGAGCGAGATGGAAGGAATAATGGACAATATCGTGCCATTGGACCAGAAACAAATTCAGTCCTTATATGAAGAAACAGGGAGACTGCAACACATACTTGAAGGGATAGAAGATCTTGCCCAGGCAGAAGCAAGCTCTTTAACGCTGGAAAAACAGCTTGTGGAACTTAAACCGTTTTTAACTCACATCGTGGAAAGATTCAGCAGCCTTTCCCAGGATAAGGGCGTTTCAATAGAACTGGAGTGCGCTGATACCATTATGATCAATGCCGACCCTGAGAAACTGAGCCAGGTTGTGATCAATCTGTTAAGCAATGCCCTGAAAGCAACAGAAACAGGCGGATATGTGAGAGTGAAGGCCGGGCGAAGCGCATCTGAAGTATTCATGGAAGTGAAGGATACGGGAATCGGTATAAAGCAGGAAGCCCTGCCCTTTATCTTCGAAAGGTTTTATAAGGTATCGGAAGGCGGCCTCGGTCTCGGGCTTACCATTGTTAGAGAACTGATAGAAGCTCACGGCGGCAGGATCGAGGTAAAGAGCGAATTTGGGAAAGGTTCTGCTTTCACCGTTTTTATCCCATTTAATGATGTTCACAATTCTTCATAATTCATTCGCAGTTTCGCCGCAATCCTTTGATATTCTGTAATCAGAAACTCAAAGGAGAAGGAGGTGACGTAGAATGAAAGGAAAAACCATCATAGGCTTAGTGTTAGCAGCAGGCATCCTCCTTATCGGTACCGTTGCATATGCGCATTGGAACGACGCCAGAGACCAGGGCAATTATGGAACAGGATATGGATACGGATGTGGATATGGTCATGTTTACGGAGCTGGTTCCAATACCAATGTGAATGATAGGGCAACAAAGACCTTTACGCCTTGTTACGGATACCGGCAAGGTAATGGAAATTGGTACGCTCAGGATAATCGACATGGTCAAGGAACTGGATGGACAGGACGCAGAGATCATGGAAGGATGGGGCCAAGAGGATGCCGGTAACAATCGCATTCAGGGGGCTATATTGCCCCCTGATCAGCAGACCTTGAAATCAAAGCTATTAATAAATGATGAAAAAATTACAGTTGTTAACAATCTCTCTTATAGCTTTTCTTCTTTTAACTGCTTCCCATTCTCAGGCAATGGATGGATGTCAGGGAGGAAGATTCCCCCACGGAAACTATTGTGAAGGGCCGGGATGTGGATGGTATGGCGAAAGAAAACCTGTCAGAACACAGGAAGAAGCTAAGAGGGTTCTCTTGCGCTACTTTTCTTCATACGAATCCGTAAGAATCTCCAATATCAAAGATAAGAAATGGTTCTTTGAAGCTGAGATAAGAGATACAAAGGGTAATTTATTGGACAGACTAATAGTCGATAAACGAAGCGGAAGAATAAGATCAATATACTAATGAGCATAAGAACGTGATAGCGAAAAGGAGATTTAAATGAAAAAACTTCAGATTTTGTTTCTTGCGGTAATGCTGCCTTTAATGTTTTGGGGAAATTCGGATGCTATTATGATGAATGGCGGCATGATGAACGACGGCATGATGCAGAATAGTGGGAATTTCGGCATGATGAGCGGGATGGCAGGCGCTCCGGTTATTGGGGATGATGGGACGGCCTATTTTGTTGTAGGTAATCCGACAGCAAAACCGGGGAAAACGCCTACCAGCAATTCCTTTGGATCAACACTAATAGCCATTACACCTTCAGGTGAGACTGTATCGCTTGTGTTCAATGGATTGCTGTCAAAACCCATAATCAACGGTAGTTCTTTGGTGGCAACGGCATCGCTTCCTAATATGGGCAACTACCAGATGATGGGTAACGGAGGAACCAATGCTGCAACCCGGCAGTCTGTCCTTTACACTGTTGCACTGCCATTGACTGCATCTTCAATACCTTCTGCGGTTTCGCTGGATGGAAGTTATGCCTCAGTCCCTACAATTGCAAATGGCAAGTTCTATGTTCTGACCACAGATTTTGGCAATGCAATGATGCAGGGGAATAATATGTTCAACAACATGTATGGAAAGTACAATTTTAACAAGATGGGTACGGCCAAATCATATTTGTATATCATCAACAATGATTTGACGGTGGCATCCAAGACCTTAATTCAATAGAAATCGAGTATCTGCATCCTGGTAAAGGCTCATATATACAAATTGATTTTATCTGACAATTTGATAGGATTGAAACAGAAGGGAGGTGAAAAAAGATGAAGAAAACATTGGTAGCATTAGCGATTATCCTCATACTGGGAGTTGCAATTGCCTATGCGCAAAACCCCGGCGTGATGGGTGGACAGGGAGGTTGGTATTGTCCATATTCCGGACAGTGGATGGGACCTGGTATGATGGGCAAAGGCATGATGGGTCCGTGCATGGGTAGCCAAGGAATGATGGGCGGTCAAGGCATGATGGGATCTGGGATGATGGGTCCCGGGCATGGACAACAGCAGCAGTTACAGAAGCCTCTTGAGGAAAAAGATGCCAGGGCAATTCTGGATAATTACATAACGAATATGAAAAATCCGAACCTGCAACTTGGCAAGATTAAAGACGCAGGTACCACATTTGAGGCAGAGATACTCACCAAAGATAATTCCTTGGTAGACAAAATCATGGTAGATAAAGCTACCGGCTGGATGCGTTCAGCCTACTAATTCAAATGGGATCTCCTGATCTATAACCTCAGGAGATCCTTATTTTTTCTTTAAAAGACGATATAACTCGCCATTCTTTACTGAAGGGGGATCCAAAGGAGAAAAGGCAAAAGACACCTGATGATACTGAGAGGATAAGAGGTTGTAATGGACAAAAAGATAACCATCTGTATAAAGGAGGAACATCTCATGAAAAAGATTGTTGAATATGTTTTGGTCGCGATATTCGTGGGAACTGTACCTTTATTGGCCGGAAGCGTTGACACTGGGAAATTTGAACAGGGGAAAAATCTTTATAACAATAAATGCCAGCTTTGTCATGGCATGAAAGGAGACGGCAATGGACCGGCCGGGTCTTTTTTAAGTCCTAAGCCGACTGATTTTACCAACCCTAAGTTCTGGCAGAATGATGACGAAAAAAAGATAGCCGAAACAATTATGAATGGTAAGGGTGAAATGCCTTCGTTTGACCTGAAGCCGGATGAAATCAAAGACGTTATAGATTATATGTCGCATATCTTCAAACCTGGAGGATAATAAATGCACAGGCAAAATCTCATAAGAATAATCCTTTTGGCAGAGTTGATTGGAGCAATAGTGTTCTTATCATCAAAAAATGCGTATGCAGTGCCCAGTTTTGAACGTCAGACAGGTATGAAATGTACCGCCTGTCATACCGTCTTTCCGGAGCTTACCCCATTCGGCAGAATCTTTAAATTGGGTGGGTATGTGTTCAGTAAAAGCAACAAGCCATATGAGTTCCCGCCGCCATTGGCAGGGATGGCACAAGTCTCTTTTACACATACTGATAAGTCGCAGCCTCACGGTTCTGTAAAAGACAACTGGGGAAATCTTTCTAATTCCACAAGAAATGATTTTGTATTCGCGCCGCAGCAGTTAAGCATATTCTATGCAGGGCAAATCATTAATAAAGTGGGGGCTTTTGCGCAGGGCACCTACGATGGCACCAGCAATGACTTTTTCTTGGACATGACGGATATCCGTTATGCAAACAATACCACTCTGGCGGATAAAAATCTTATATATGGTTTTTCGATAAACAATAGCCCGACATTGCAGGATGTCTGGAACACTATGCCTGCATTCAGTTTCCCCTTTTCCATATCGAATGCTGCCCCCTCACCGGCAGCCGCTGCAATAATTGATGGGCCTTTGAACCAGCAAGTAGGCGGTATCGGCGCCTATGCTTTCTGGAATAATTTGTTATACGGGGAGGTAGCTGTTTACCGCACCACGAAGAATGGCGTAACCAAACCTCTAGGAGCCGGCACCCCGACTGATGTGGTAGTAGATGATGCTGCACCCTATTGGCGTTTAATCTTGCAGCGTCAATGGGATGAACATTCCTTCTCAGTTGGCACCTATGGAATGACAGCAAAGATCTTTCCAGAGGGTAAAAGCAGCGGACAAACCGATAGGTTCACGGATACAGCCTTTGATGCTCAATATCAATACATAGGGCAGAAACATATTTTTTCGGCCCATACAATGTGGATTCATGAAGATCAGGACAGAGATGCCAGTTTTGCCATTGGGAGTACATCAAACCGGTCTGACTCCCTCGATACGTTTAGAATACATTTCCATTATGACTACCGCGATAATTTTGGCATGATCGGCGGATCTCTGGGTTATTTTTCTACGGCCGGAGATAAGGATACATTGCTATACGCCCCTGGACAGGTCAACGGGAGCGGGAGCGGCAGACCGAACAGTAATGGTTTTATTTTGGAGGCAGATTATCTACCATGGGAAAAAATAAAGCTTTCTTTGCAATACATAATCTATGACAAGTTTAACGGCGCGCGCTCAAACTATGATGGCTTCGGCAGGAACGCCTCTGACAATAACACGCTGTATGCGCTTGTTTGGCTTATGTTTTAAAGTTTATTGAAGAAAGGCAATTGCATTATATAAGTTAAAAAGGAGGCAAAGGCATGCATTGGGGCAACTATGGCTGGGGAATGGGGTTCGGATTCGGCCGGCTTTTTATGATTGTTTTCTGGGTACTGCTTATCTTAGGAATTGTATATCTTGTCAAAATGATTGCAGGAAGTGCAAAAAAAAAGGGGGAGACAACTGAAACCGCCCTTGACATTTTAAAGAAAAGATATGCCAGGGGAGAGATAAATAAAGAAGAGTTTGAGAAGAGAAAGAATGACCTGATGAAGGTTTAGGGAAAAATTACCTGATTATAACCTCGACATCCGGCAGTTTTTCCCTGATCGCATCCTCGATGCATCTGTTATCGCAATGCAGACACGGGCCGACACAATTGATCACTACCGTATTTCCCTTAACTTCGGCCAATTCCGCACAACTATCGTGGGCCGATATAATACACGACAGGCTTTCGAGTATTTCCCTGATCTTTTGTTCCATGTCCGGAGTTTCTATTGTATCACCCATATTGAACAGTCTTTTGCCTCCCTTAATATTTTGCTCGATGTGCTTCCGAAAAGAAATTCTTCCTTCCTGGTGATTCCTCTGCGCCCTACCACAACCGTAGAGCATTTCAGTTCCTTAATATGACCCAGAATGCACTCCGCTACCGACGGACGGTCCTGCAAAGCGGCGACTGCATTGATGGCGTCTTCGGCAAACCCCGACCGGATAAGGATACCCCGGTATTCTGCAACCATTTTTTCGGCCTTTGCCCCCTGTTCCTCCTCCCAGGCCTGCCGCTCTTCCCTGCCGGTGAAATAATCCGGCGGCGGCTCGGATATGATATTGAGGAGTGTTATGCAATAACCGGGCAGACCTCTTAAAAATTCCGCAACATACAGGACAGCCCGTTTAGCGTTCTCGGACCCGTCCACTGCAATAAGCAAGCTCTTATCCTTTGTTGTGCAATAAGTGTCTCTGTCCCTTGATATCATATTGTCGCCTCCCTTATTTTTTAAGGTTTACAATCCTCTTTTGCTTCTTGCAGCTCTGAGAGAAATTGCACGGTGTCTTCATAAAAAACATTAGCGCCTAATGAAAAATGCATAAGAACGAGATTCAGTGAATCCGGGATATAGGGATAGACCTTTATCAGGTTGACCAGCCGGTTGTTGAAGATGATGTTCATGTCCTCATGAACAAGAAGATCATACGCAGGCGAGTTGTTCAGTTTCAGGTTTTGCACCGTCACATCACCCCGACCGGCAAGATATACCAGAATATTGCCGAGTCCGTAAAGGTCGTATCCGAACATGTTCTCTTTATGCAGGTAATTAAAATCGAAGTCTATCCATCTGCATCTCCCGGTCTGTTTTTCTTTAAGGATATGGTCCCGCCTGATATCTCCGTGCTTTTCTCCCCGGTCGTGCAGGAATTGTATCGCTTTAACTAATTCTATGTATTCAGCCAGCACGGCCGGGAAATAATTATAAAAATAGTCTTCGTGGCTGCTGCCGAGTTCGAATATAAAATCGGCAAGGGTCTTGCCGGTTATATACTCGATAATCCGGATGATATTGCCTGCCGAGTCTTTGACCGCATATCCCTGCATAAAATTTAAATTACCGCCTACCATTTCCAGAATCCGCGCTTCTTTTTGCGGACTGCGGTAACATTCAAATGACAAACCCCCTACTTTCGCCTGAAATCGTTCGTGGAAGGTCAATTTCAGTATCTTTGTACTGCCGTCAATAAGGTCGCGCGCCCTTTTTACCCAATACTTCTGCTGATCATCGATGCCGAACCTTCCCTCGCGCTCGTTGTTCCTGATTAAGTACGGCCTGCCCCCCAAAATCACAACGTCATCGTAATCTATCCTGTAAAAATCCGATGTGTCGGTATAGATGGAGACCTGTTTTGGGACCCTTTCAGCGCCGACGCATGCGGCTATCATTTCTTTTAGCTTTTCCCGGCTAAAATTTATTTCGTTTTCGTCTTTTACCATGGTTTATACCTGAACCTATTGAGTTTCCATTTTAACATAACTTAAACGTTGATTTGACTTATACGACGTCTTTCGGTTATTTTCAACGATGGTGATTTCTCATAAATTATACGCTATTCTCGCACTGTTTATTTTCACATTGCTTATTAACCTTCCGTTCGGTTATTTTCGCGCAAAAACAAAGAAATATTCTTTGCTATGGTTTCTCTATATCCATATTCCCATTCCGCTTATTTTCGTAGCAAGGACTTTTTCCCATATAGAATTCAGGTATATTCCGATATTCATCCTGGCTGCATTAGCCGGACAAATACTTGGCGGTAAGCTCAATCTTTAGCCATGCTCACAAATATTCTTGTAAAACCCGGCGTAATTGAACTACGTGAGACGGAAAGACCCTGTCCTTCCGGCGGAGAATTGCTGGTTAAGGTCAAAGCCGCCCTCACATGCGGCACTGATTTAAAGGCATTCAGGCGCGGTCATCCTGTAATCCCTATGCCGGGTGTTTTCGGACATGAATTTTCAGGCGTCGTTGCAGGTATAGGAAAAGGCGTTAGAAAGTTCAGGGAAGGAGATGAAATCATGGCCGTCCACAGCGCCCCATGTCTTGAATGCGGGTATTGCAGGAAAAAACTCTATAACCTCTGCGAACACATAATGGATAAAAAAGTTCTGGGCGCCTTTGCCGAATATATTCTGCTCCCTTCCCATATTGTTAAACAGAATGTATTTCACAAGCCGAAAAATATATCTTTTGAAGAGGCCGCTTTTCTCGAACCCCTGTCATGCGTCGTCCACGGTATGGCGTCGTTGAATATCGGAAAAGGCGACCATGCATTGATTATCGGCGCAGGCCCTATCGGCCTTCTCCATCTTTTGCTTCTAAAAGAAAAAGGTGCGAAGGTAACGGTTGTTGATAAACATGGGAATAAACTGAAGACGGCAAAAAATCTCGGCGCTGCTTTTATTTATAAGGTTATCGAAAAACAAATACCCCGTCTCACCGGTTTCGACTATCTATTCGAATGCACCGGGATGCCGGAAGTCTGGGAGGCGTCGGTCAATTACGTCCGGAGGGGCGGCGCCGTTGTCCTTTTCGGCGGTTGCAAATCCGGCACGACTGTAACCTACGATACATGCAGGCTGCACTACGACGAAATAACCTTAAAGGGGGTTTTTCACTTTACGCCGGATGACGTAAAGAAAGCATATGCTCTGCTGTGCAGCGGAAAGCTTGATGTTTCAAGGCTTATATCCTGCAGATATGCTTTGAAAAATACGTCAAAAGCCTTTGGAAAATTGTCTAAAGGTATCGGCATAAAATACGCCATAATCCCGTTATGAGAATTATTTGTCCGATCTGCAAGAATAAAACCACATGGGAAGAAAATCCCTGGAGACCCTTCTGTTCGGAAAGATGCAAGCTCGCAGACCTCGGCAAATGGGTAATTGGGGATTATAAGATAGAGGACGAAGAAGAAACAGACGAGGATGAAAAACAGGCTTGACACTTTATTTTATAAGTTCTATTCTCTAAACTAAATGCAAACGAAGGGAGTGTGTTATGGTTAAAATCGCGGTTGCAGGTGCGGCAGGAAGAATGGGCAGCAGGATAACTGCGCTCTCAAGGGAGATTGAAGGACTTAAACTGGCAGGCGCTTTCGAACGAAGCGGCCACAAAGATTCCGGCAAGGATATCGGCATAATCGTCGGCATCGGAGAAACAGGCATTAAGCTTGCCGACGGTCTTGAATCGGTCATTGACGGTTCTGATGTCGTCATTTCTTTTACTACAGTTGAAGCCTCGCTGGAACATCTGAGGCTTGCAGCCAAAAAGAAAAAGGCTATAGTCATCGGGACCACCGGCTTTACAAAAGACGCCCTGAAAGAGGTCTCAAGACTGACAAAGAAAATACCCTGCGTCATGGCATCAAATATGAGCACGGGCGTCAACCTCTTGTTGAAAGTACTGCAGGATATTGCAAAGGTCCTCGGGGACTCCTATGATATCGAGATCATCGAGGCACACCACAGGATGAAAAAGGACGCACCGAGCGGTACGGCCCTGAAGATGGCGCAGGCAATTGCAGCGGCGCTGAACAGGGACCTCGACAAGGTTGCGGTCTATGGAAGAAAAGGGATAACCGGAGAGAGGACCGCCAAAGAAATAGGGATTCAGGTTATCCGCGCCGGCGATATCGTCGGAGAGCATACGGTTATTTTCGGCGGTCTCGGTGAAAGGATCGAGGTGACCCATAAAGCCTCGAGCAGGGACACCTTTGCACGGGGAGCGCTAAGAGCCGCCCTATGGATTTATAACAAACCGGCAGGGTTATACGATATGCAGGACGTGCTTGGGCTTAAGTAAATCAAATGCGGAATGCGGAATTATTCCGCATTCCGCATTATTGTCTCAGTCTTTATGTTTATTGTAAATCTCATCAAGCGTCCCGGCTGTTTCATGAAAGGCCTTTAAAATATCCGGGTCAAAGTGCTCGGGTTTTGTTCTGCCGTCGCCTTTTGTAATGATATCGAACGTTACTTCATGGCTCAGAGAATCCCTATAGGGCCGTTTGCTCCTGAGGGCGTCATATTGATCGCAGAGCATGGCGATCCTTCCTTCTATTGGGATCTCTTCCCCCTTTAACCCGTTGGGATACCCTGTGCCGTCCCATCTCTCGTGGTGGTTCAATGCGATGGAAGCGGCCATCTGTATCCCTACATGGGAAGACCCGGAAAGGATATTACTACCGATGGAAGGATGGAGCTTCATAATCGCAAATTCTTTTTTACTGAGCGGACCCGGCTTTAAAAGGATATTGTCGGGGATGCCGACTTTTCCGATATCATGCATCGGACATGCAAACGTAACAGCCTCTATAAAATCCTGCGGCATTTTCATGGCAATAGCAATATGCTTTGCGTAGAGGCCGACCCTTCTGATATGTGTGCCTGTTTCTTCATCCCTGTATTCAGCGACAACCGTCAAACGATGCACCAGTTCTTCGCTCATCTGTTTGACCATTTGTAACGCCTCGGCCAGTTCCAGGGTCCTCTTTTTCACGGTATCTTCGAGCATAAACTTATAGCTTTTCTCAATATGCAAAAGCCTGTTATGGTTCGCCGCCTTTTCCACGGCATGTAAAAGGTATTCAGGCCTGTATGGCTTGATAAGAAAATCAAAGGCCCCCTTTCTTACCGCATTGATTGCCGTATCAAGTTCGGCGTAGGCCGTCATAAGGATGACCGGCCTTTCGGGGTTAATGGCATGTATCTTTTCAAGGAGTTCAATGCCGGACATTCCCGGCATCTTAATGTCCGTCAAAACAATATCAATATTGTCCTCTTCCTTCAGTTTTTGCATGGCGTCTATGGCATTATGACTGATGATAACGGTATATTCATACTCTTTCAGGAAGGCGGAAATAGACTCCCTCATAAACGGTTCGTCATCAACTACAAGGATTTTTGATTTCATTTGTATAAATTTAGGGTCTATCTCCATAACTCTTTAATCCTCCGGTATCTCTCTTATCTTCTCAGGCATCTCTGCCGTCTGAAGATAATTATAGCAATTAAAACGGAATTTGTGAAATTATACTCCGGGCTGAAATATTTAATGAATCGGCGAGTTATGGTTTTGGTATTAAGACAGCGGGGTAAGTCAATAAATTAGTAGATCGACCTTATTCTTCCCGTCCTTTTATCAATAATCACTTTATCGACAAGAACACCTTTGCTATTGATAATCTCGGCCTGATAAAACAGGGGGCTGTCGATTATGCGATGAATCCGGATGCCTTGCTGCGGCACATAGAATTGCAGGATTATTTCATTTGCTTCAACGGGTGTTTTTACGATTCTTTTAGCTCCATACCAGCCCCATTTGTAACTGCGCCAGTAGTAGCCGTAGGCGGGACATTGAACGAGACCCTGCTTTGTCTGCTCGGCAAACGAAAGATCGGCTATCGTCAAAACAGCCGCTAAAGATACTAAAAAAATAACCGTTATTTTCATGCCTTTTTTCCGGGGGGCCTCAGCCCCCCATATTTTTATATTACCATCCGGTTTAGCGATTTTTGCATTATACCCTTACCCTGCATCCAGCGACAACCCTTGGCACGGCCAAAATACTTGGGTACGCCTGATTCATCAGCCTTCTTCATAATCTTTGTTCTAATATCGATAATCTCTTTCTGCAGGGCGGCAATCCGGTCCCTGTCAGGGGTCCTCTTGCTGAATTCTTTGTGTAAATCAAGTTTCCTGGTGATAAGTTCATCTCTGAATGACAGGGTTTCTTTCTGAAATTTCTTTACAGCCTCCGTATCAACATTTCCTGACCGGCATATACAGTTCCCGTTGCCCGGAGGATGAGCATAAACAGCCGAAACAAACACAAGGGCTGCTGCTGCAATCAAAACAACTATCACCCCCTTTCTCATACTGTTAACCTCCTTTCATGCATTTACTAATAATATACTGTCGGATTGTGAAGAGGTATCGAAGGAATTATGAAGAAATTGTGAAATCAATCTAAAACAAGTTCTAAATTTGAAAGGCAGATATGATAAAAAAGCTTTTAGGTTCTCCTCGGCGAATCCGCCTGAGTGCGGACGACTCCATAATGCACTATTAACACTATTTGAAATGCATTGATCTAAAATTCACAGGAGGTTAAAAGTGCCGTCAGGTGAATATGGATTATTTTTTGTCGCGTTTAAAAGGTTATTTATCATGTCTGCCTTTCATTCTATGCAACTAATGAATTATTGTCCGGTATATATACCGTAAATATTGAGCCTTTGCCGTATTCACTCTTGACCTCGACTCTTCCGCCGTGCGCCTCTGCAAGCTCCTTTGCAATGGTAAGGCCAAGGCCGAGACCTCCGTCAGAGGTCTTATAGAACCGCTCAAAGATAAAGGGGAAATCCTCCTTTTTAATGCCGGCGCCTGTATCGGTCACCTCTATGTATATGTCCCTTCCCATGGCTCCCGCCTTTATGCCGACGTCTCCTCCCCTACCCGTTGCCCGCAAGGCATTACTGATAAGGTTGATCACAATCTGACTGAGTTTGTCCGGGTCCGCATAAAGGCTCATTTCATCGCATCCAAGTTTTAGGGTTACGCCTTTATCAAAGAACAACTTCTCAAATCTCCCTTTTATGCCTGTCAGAAAAGGTTTCAGTTCTATTGATTGCTTTCTCAATTCAAGGATGCTTGACTCGGCCCGTGAAAGCTCCTCAAGTCCTTCAATGATGTGCTTCAGCCTTTCCGTTTCTTCAAGTAAAGATTGCAGTCTCTCTCTGTCGGTCTTTATCATCCCGTCAAGCATTCCCTCGATCTCTCCACGCATTGCGGTAATGGGGGTCCTTAGCTCATGGGCGATATTTGACGTCAGTTTTCTTCTCAGCGACTCATGGACTTCGAGGTTCTCAGCCATAGCGTTGAATGTCTTTGCAAGGTCGCCCATCTCATCTTTTCCCTTAACCGTAACCCTGCTTTTCACATTCCCTTCGCTTATTTCCTTTGCTGCCGCTGTAAGGTTTTTTATAGGGTCAGTCAATTTCCTCGAAAAAATAAGACTCAACAGAAGAGAGATTCCTCCAAGCAAAAGAATTGACAGGAGGAAAAATCTGTTCGATCTCATCTTAAAAACGATCTCCTTCTCTTGTCCTTCCTGAAAGATCAGCGGCCTTATCTCCAAAGCCCCGATGTCCCTGCCTTCGAGAAATAACGGATAATTCGAGAATTCTATTCGGCTGTGCGGCTTTTCTTCCGTCTGAAACCCGGATACGGCGATGATTCTCCTCTTCATGAGAGGCGGCAATGTATCAACCGCTTTATTGGTATTTATTAGTTCATTACCGTAAACATCCTTCATTTGGATCTCATATCCTGACAGCAAAGCCCATATGGTATTCTCCTGAAGCGCCTCTTTATCCCATCCGGAATGCTTCTCGTATGATCCTTCGACGGCAGCCATAAGACGGTAGATTCTGTCTTCTGCCTCGCCTTCAAGATATTCCCCGAAATCACTGATAATCATTTCCCGAAGAAATAGAGAGGCGGAGAGCGAGATCATGGAAACTGAAAACAGAAGGACAAGGTATTTGACCCAGAGGCTTTTAAACATCCTTAATACCGATAAACTTATAACCTACTCCATAAATCGTACTAATGAACAGGGGATTTTTGGGATCATCCTCTATTTTTTGGCGTATATTTTTTATATGGGCGTCGATACTTCTCTCGTAACCTTCGAACTGATACCCAAGCGCATGCTCTACAAGCTCACCCCTTGTAAAAACCCTTGAGGGAGAACCTGCAAGCACTGCCAGTACCTTCAGTTCCGTCGGCGTCATGGTTACGGAATCTCCCGCCTTTTTTACTTCATAACTTGCAGTGTCTATCGTGAGGAGCCCTTTGTTGAAACTCATGACTTTTGCGCCCGGCATATCTTTGCGCTG
>JBAZWR010000064.1:0-4215 GCA_041660325.1 Thermodesulfovibrionales bacterium
CGGTCGGCAGGACACAGGACCTGCTCTATATATTGAACAATCTTGTAAAGGAGAAACGGTTCTCCGGACTCGATGTCTATCTCGACAGTCCTCTGGCAGAAAATGTAACAAAGGTATATCTCGCCCATCCCGAATGCTATGACGAGGAAGCAAGAAAATTCTTTGAGCACAGGGAATTCGATGGCGCTATAAAACTTCATTTTGTAAAAGATACACAGGAATCCATAACCTTGAATAGGATCAAATCAGGCATTATCGTCATCGCAGGGAGCGGTATGTGTGAAGGAGGCAGGATAAAGCATCATCTGAAGCACAACCTCTGGAGGGATGCATGCAGCGTGATCTTTGTCGGATTTCAGGGCAAAGGCACACTTGGAAGGAAGATCGTTGACGGCGCAAGGCATGTCGATCTCCTCGGCGAAGACATAGCTGTTAAGGCGTCAGTTTATACAATAAACGGGTTTTCAGCCCATGCGGACCAGGCAGAACTCCTTAAATGGCTCTCCTGCTTCAAAGATAAGCCGGAAGTATTTATGGTGCATGGTGAAGAAGAGACCGCGCTGTCCTTCGGGGACCTTGTAGCAGAGAAATACGGATTTAAGACACATGTGCCGGAAAAAGGCGAGGTGCACGAACTATAGTTTTTGCAGTTTTTGCGCGGCCACTATATCGCCATCTTTTCAAAAAACTCATCAAGACTGTCATGGCTGCTTAGGTTCCGCCCCTCTTCAGCGTCCTTCATGGCCTTCAGTGTAGCCTTGTTTGGTATTTTCACATCAAAAGGCAAACCCCTTCGCAACCTTACCTGCGACAGAAAGAGATTTATTGCCTCTGTTGTGCTAATGCCCAGTTTGCTTAACACTTTTTCAGCATCAGCCTTTAAATCCGGGTCCACTCTTGTCGTTTTCATTGCTGTTTTTGCCACATAACACCTCCTTCGATATTATTGTATAACAATTGATATACATTTATGCATGGTGTAGGGGGAGATTGATAAATTATTGAGTTATTAGTAGTGACTCTATAAAATAGGGCATGCTGCAACAAGCGAGACTTGATTGCCCCATCGCAAAAACATTTGGTCCGCCTCCGAAGAAACACTCTGACATTTGCTAAAAAAATGAAGAATTGCCCGAAAAACAAACAGTGACCATACCGGACCTTACAGCGCGTTTCTTCCACATTGAAGTCAGCGTAGATAGAGATTTCCGGCCTCGGTTTGCTCCTTCCTGAAGTCAACCCACCAAGGAGTCGCTATACTGCACCACAATACACGTAGTAATCCGCGTCAACGAGGTTTTATAATCTGCATTGAAAATGATGCCTTAGATCTTGACAACCTGTCATTTTTTGGGATAATCAAAGGGAGATATTTTTACTAACTCAAATTGGGAGGAGAAAAAGGATGAATAGGAACAAATGCATGCCCCTTTTGGTCTGTATCTGTTTTTTTGCGGTGTTGATTTTACCGGGATTTGTGAAAGACGTTCGAGGACAGGGAGACGAAGGAAAACCCGAAGTCGAGAAAAAATCGGCAACAAAGGAAAACTTCCACGAAGAGAAGAATGAATTTGAAAGAAAGACAAAAGAGAAAATTGCCAAATTAGATAAGAAGATTGACGAACTTGAAGCGAAACTAAAAGAAGCGGGCTCAAAGGCAAAGACCGAGGCAAGGGAGCAGTTACAGGAACTGAAGGAGAAACGCGCTTCCTTAAAGAAAGATATGGAGAAACTTAAAGCATCAAGTAAAAAAACATGGGAAGCTGCGAAGCAAAAAGTGAAACACGCAATGGACGAACTTGAGGAGGCATACAATAAAGTGAAAGATAAGTTTAGATCGGAATAAGGCCACAAGACATCGTTATCCGTGAGGTCGCACATAGTTTGAAGCGAACGCTGCTCCTTGGTAAAGGGGAAATGAGATATAGACTCCCCTCTAAAACAATGATCTTTATCATGCCGACAGAATTACGCTTTCCATGAGCACTTCGCATTTCCAGGAAAGTGTTCAAATTGTTGACTTGATGAAGGATTCGATAACCCCTTGTAACACCTGAAAACGTTTGTAAGTTGGTGTTGCAAACACCCTCATAAAATCCTCTGCTGTGCGGACTTGATGAAGTAGCTGCGAAAAATTATTTTGGGTCTCCCAAAAGACCAAAATGTTTCTAACCCCTCCTAACCAACACTTTCAATTACTTGGTACCATCGAGTATTACTGGTACAAGTATTGGACAATCTGATCTGACATCAAATACCGCTTGGGATCAGAGGGGCCGGAGCTGCTATTGCGGAATGTGCAGGTGGTACCCGTCATGAAGCAATCAATCAGCAGCGAAGGATCTCTTTTTTCATGGGTTCTGTTAATCCTGCGATATAAAGCAAAGCCGGTCCCGGTCTTATATGGTCTCAAGTTTGATGAATTCGTAAAAAGTCGTCATTCCCGTGCTTAATGCACCTACTGTTGGCGAAGGCGGGTCACCTCAGCGACTCGCCGAGGCGAGAATCCAGGTGCGTGCAACTTCTTGGAAAGAATGGATTCCCGATTAACGACTTCGGGAATGACGACTTTTTGCGATGTTGTCAAGACTGCAATGACACGGTCTTTTCCAATTATTGACAAACGTATTGCATTTGTAATATGATACGAAATATGGCAACAGCAGGCAACAGAAATACAGGAGTTGGATGAAAACCTTAAGTTCTATAAAATGGACTGAAATAAGCATTGATCATATTGCAAAGCATGCTATTTCAGCTGATGAAGTTGAAGAAGTATGTTTCAATGAAGACGAGCCTCCATTTATCAGGTCGGGGAGCGGGAATCTGCACTATATCCTGGGGAAATCTTATTCCGGCAGATTCCTGTTTGTCGTAGCCAGGTTTATCCGCCAGGGTGAGATTGGTGTAATTACGGCAAGAGACATGAATGAGTGGGAAAAGAAATATTTCAAGAGAGGTGGGAAATGATATGAAAAAGATACCGGTATTCAAGACGGACAAAGAAGCTGCAGAGTTCTGGGATAAACAGAGTTTTGAGGATTATCATAAGGATACGGAAACAGCCAAGATACGGTTTGTTAAAAAACCCAAGAAATCCATAACAATCAGGCTCGACCCTGAAGATGTTAAATCAGTCGTGCAAATAGCTGATCGAAAAGGCCTGAGCTATACATCGCTTCTTAGAATGTGGATTAAAGATCATCTTGTAAAAGAGTCAAGAAAGATTGCCTGAAACGCATTTAGATATATAATAGCTGTATGAAAGCCAAGAAGAATTTAATCATTGTCGGTGACCGGGTACTTGTTGAACCTGATGAGGGGGCTGAAAAGACAAGCTCGGGGCTGTATCTTCCTGCGACAGTCAGAGAAAAGGAAAAGGTGGTCGGCGGCTATGTCGTTAAAACAGGCCCCGGGTATGCCGTCCATGACCCGCATGCTTCGGACGAACCCTGGGCTTCCGGGAAGACGAAAGAAATAAAATATATCCCTCTCCAGGCTTCAGAAGGTGATTATGCGATCTTCCTCAAGGAGTCTGCCGTGGAGATTGAATTCGAGGGGAAGAAGTATCTGATCCTCCCCCATTCTGCTATTTTGGCACTGGTTAGGGTTGAGATAGAAGATGTCGAAGCAGAAGGTTGATTTGAAAGAACTCGAATCCGCTTTCAAAATTTTAGAGCAAAAACTGCCCGGTTATGAAATCAGGCCGCAGCAGATGAAGATGGCCGGGAAGGTATTTGAATGCCTTACGGACAAAAAGAATCTCCTCATCGAGGCCGGTACGGGCGTGGGGAAGTCCTTTGCTTACCTTATTCCCGCGATCCTGTCTCAGGAGAAAACCGTTGTATCAACGGCATCTATAGCCTTGCAGGACCAGCTGGTGAACAAAGACCTGGCATTTCTCCGGGACGTTCTTCCTGTAAAATTTTCCTATGCGATCCTGAAGGGCAAGAACAATTATCTCTGCCTGAAACGGGAAAACGAGTATGCGGAACTCGATGAGAAGTATCTGAAATTCCGTGAATGGGTTTCGGATACGGAGACCGGCGATAAGGATGAGCTTCCATTCATCCCTGAATTCTGGTCGAAGGTATGCGGGGATACGGATGATTGCAGTGTAACAGTATGCCCGTACTACAAGGTGTGTTTCTATTACAGGCATTACCGGAACCTTTATAAATATGACGTCATTGTCGTCAACCATTATCTCCTTAT